>NZ_JBEPLO010000008.1:0-96266 GCF_040545225.1 Streptococcus rupicaprae
TAGGGATAATGGCAAGTAATACTAACGCCTCTTTAAGAGGCGAGTGACGAGTCAAAAGCGGTTAGGCTTGAACAAAGTGAAAGAGAGCAGCATAGGCGCTGGCTGGTGATATGGGCTTATAGCCCCTGTTCAAACCACCCGTCTAACGGGTGGTTATGGTTTTCGGAAGATTTGGGAAATGGTTTAATGAAATCGTGCTAGGTCTTTTAAACGTTCTAGAACAAAAACAAAGACCTAGTAAAAATTGACAAGGTTTCTGATTATTAAATGCTGTTGGAGGTTTATTGGTAATTTATAGTAAGTTGATGAAAAGTTAAGGTATTAAGTTATGGCTAATTCTAGTGATTTCACCTCACCTCAAACAGTTCAATACTACAGCAAAATATGCTATAATACTTAACAGTATGAAAGAGATAATCAAGACTAGGAAGTATGCCATTGTTGACCTAGAGGCTACCTCAACAGGTCCAGATGCCCGGATTATTCAAGTTGGTATCGTGTTGGTTCAAAATGGTCAAGTCCTTGAAACCTATGAAACAGATGTCAATCCCCACGAAGAGCTGACGCCTCATATCAAGGAGTTGACGGGGATTACGGATGAACAATTGCGCCAGGCACCAGTTTTTTCGGAAGTGGCGCGTGATATTTACGAATTGTTGAAAGATGCTGTCTTTGTGGCTCATAATGTTCGATTTGATGGCAATTTATTAGCGGAGCATCTTTTCTTAGAAGGGTTTGAATTGAGGACCCCAAGGGTAGATACGGTTGAACTCAGCCAGATCTTCTTTCCCAGTTTAGAACGCTACAGTTTGGGCCACTTGGCCGATTATTTGGGAATTGAACTTTTGGAAGCCCACACAGCGAACGCAGATGCACTGGCAACAGCCAAGTTATTTATCGCAATTCAAAACAAGATTTTAAGCCTACCCAGAGTGACTGTTCAAAAACTGTTGGCATATGCAGATCACTTGCTCTTTGAAACAGCGCAGGTCATCGAAGAGTTGCTCATCTATACGGACGATTATTTGCCAGAGGGCTATAGGCGTGTATTGGATATTGTTGTGAAGGCTCCGACTTATTATGCGAAGACTCGTCATTTAGCACCAGATTTTGCGCAAAATATTGCCCTACTAGGTTTGGAAGAAAGACAACAACAGCTTGCATTCGCATCGGTGGTTGAAAGTAGTTTGGGAGATTCTAGGGTTACCTTTATTCAAGCACAGACGGGAATAGGCAAGACTTACGGTTACCTTTTGCCTCTTTTAGCCAAAAATCAAGACCGGCAAATCATTGTGGCAGCTCCGACGAAATTGCTCCAAGACCAGATCCTGCAGACAGAAGGGAAAAGCTTAGCCGATGTGTTTCATCTGAATTGCCATAGCCTTAAAGGGTATGAGAATTATATTAAGCTGGATGCCTTTTGGACCAGTCTTTCCCTTGATGAGGATAACCGCCTCCTCAATCGGATTAAGATGCAGATTTTAGTTTGGTTGACTGAGACGGAAACTGGTGATTTAGACGAAATTAAGCAAAAATTTGGGATGTCTGCCTATTTTGATAGCCTGCGTCACGATGGTCATCTGCTGGCGGCCAGCCTTTTTAGAGAAATTGATTTTTGGAAGATTGGCCAGGACAAGGCTAAAGTCAGCCGTTTGATGATTACCAACCACGCTTACCTCCTCAACCGTCTGGTGGACGATCCCTCTTTTGTGGCCGGAAAGGTTTTGGTCATTGATGAGGCTCAGAAATTGCCGATGCAGCTGGAACATTTAAGCAGACGAAAGGCCAACCTTTCTCATTTAGAAGAAGAAATTGAGCAGCGTTTGAAAAGCAGCCCTGACCTACTGACCAGACGCTTGTTAGAAAGTACGGCTTACCATCTTGTACAATTAGCTAGCCAATCAGGTGATATTACCAAAATAGTCAAAGCCTTACGTCAAGATTTAGGCGAACTTGACGCCAGCTTTTTCCCTCAGTTGAGAGAGGTTTTAGACTTGAGGCTGAATCAATTTTGGACTAGTCAGGAAAAATGGGGTGAGGCGGTTGTCCCTTATTTGCATGGGGCCAGCTTATCTCTAGGAAATTTCTATCAATTGTTGCCAGAAGGTACCCAAGTGATGGCGATCAGTGCGACCTTGACCATTAGTCAGCGGGTTGATTTGGCGCAGTTGCTCGGTTTTCCGAAACAAGCTGTGACCTATCATTACTTGCCTCAAGAACTTTCGAGGAATCAGACGGTTTTTATACCAGAAGACTTGCCGGATATCTCTAGTCTTACGGCTGAGTCCTATGCCAAGGTGATCTACCAGCAAATCCTAAGGCTAAGCCAGCTGAACCAGCCCTTGATCGTCCTCTTTACGGCTAATCAGACCTTGTTAGAAGTAGCGGCGCATTTAGAAATGAGCAAGCTGCCATACTTGGCCCAGCATCAGCATGGGACAGCTAGTCAAGTGAAGCGGCGTTTTGAACGCGGGGAGGCTAATATTTTACTAGGTTCTGGTAGCTTCTGGGAGGGAGCGGACTTTGTCCAGCAAGATCAATTGATTCTCTTGGTGACCCGTCTACCATTTGAGAACCCGAACAACCCCTATATCCAAAAACTTAACCAGTATTTAAGAGCAGAAGGACTGAAACCCTTTGATGATTATCATCTTCCCCTGACCATGCTTAAGCTTAAGCAGGCCTTGGGACGGACCCAGCGCCGCAAGGATCAGCAGTCAGCAGTTGTCCTTATGGATAGAAGGGTCTTAACCAAAGCTTACGGTCAGTCAATACAATCCTTCTTAGAAGCTATTTGCCCCTTAGAAGTGTTACCGTCAAGTGACTTGCCAGAGAGAATTGGGGCTTATTTGGCATCGGAATTGGAAGAAAGGAGCTTGTCATGACGCGTTTCAGAGGATTTATTCTTTGTTTTCTAGTGGCCCTGCCAGCGTGGGTGTTAGGTCAGATGTTTCCTTTAGTGGGGGCACCCGTCATCGCCATGATACTGGGGATGGTCCTTGGCCTAATCCATAAGAACCGTCAACTGACCCAAGCAGGAATTGCCTTTACTTCGAAAACCATCTTGCAGCTGGCAGTTGTCTTATTGGGCTTTAGCCTGAATGTCAACCAGGTGCTGGTGGTGGGTAAGGCATCTTTACCTGTCATTCTAACAACGGTTTTAACGGCCTTAGGAGTGGCTTTTCTCCTTAAAACTCTTTTTAACTTGGATACGACAAAATCTATTCTAATAGGGGTAGGTTCCTCCATTTGTGGTGGCTCAGCGATTGCAGCGACTGCACCAGTCATTGAAGCCGAAGAAGCAGCAGTAGCTCAAGCTATTTCCGTGATCTTTTTCTTTAATCTTTTAGCAGCTTTGCTATTTCCAAGCTTAGGGCAAGTATTGGGGCTTTCAAATGAAGGCTTTGCCTTGTTTGCGGGAACAGCAGTTAATGACACGTCATCTGTTACAGCGACAGCCTCTGCTTGGGATGCCATCCATCATAGTCAGATTTTGGAGCAGGCAACGATTGTGAAATTGACGCGAACCTTGGCCATTATTCCCATAACCCTCGGCCTGTCTTTCTACCATAATCGCCAAAAAGATCGTGCGAGTTCCAAGGTCCAGTTCAAACGGATTGTCCCATCTTTCTTACTTTATTTTCTAGCTGCGTCCTTAGTAGTGACCTTGTGGAGTAGTTTAGGGCTGGATCTTAGTTTTTTTCAATCCTTGAAAACCTTGTCTAAATTTTTTATTGTCATGGCTATGGCAGGCATTGGCTTAAACACTGATCTTAGAAAATTGTTAAAAACTGGAGGCCAGGCCTTCGGTTTAGGTGCTACCTGTTGGCTTGCGGTTATCTTGACTACTTTGGTCATGCAGTCTTTGTTGGGAATGTGGTAGGAGACCGAATTGTTAGATCGCAGAATAACGGGATTGATATCCCCTTGCCTTCACGAAATAGAAAAAATGCTTATGACTAGAAGTTGGTTATAGGCCTTTTTTCATGCGTTTGGCGTGGATTAGAGTCGGGCAAAATAGACTGGATCTTCACAATCTGTTATAATAAAAGGTATTGAAAACAGCGCTTGGGCAGTTGGTCTAAGCCCTAAAAAGGAAAGTAAGTATGATTTATCTTGATAACAGTGCTACGACAAAACCTTTTCCAGAAGTTCTCAAGACCTATCGGGAAGTTTCGGAAAAAATTTGGGGAAATCCCAGTTCCCTGCACCATCTAGGAACCCAAGCTAGCCGTATCTTAGAAGCTTCTCGGAAACAAATAGCAGAACTGATTGGAAAACTGCCTGAAGAAATTTTCTTCACCTCTGGTGGTACAGAAGGCAATAACTGGGTTTTAAAGGGCGTTGCCTTTGAAAAACAGGCTCATGGCAATCACATCATCATCTCAGCTATTGAACATCCCTCTGTCAAAGAAACGGCCCAGTGGCTGAGTCAGCAGGGCTTTGTGGTAGATCTTGCTCCAGTGACTAAAGCGGGTTTTGTTGATGTGGAGGAATTGGCCAAGCTAATCAAGCCAGAGACGATTCTAGTTTCTATCATGGCGGTCAATAATGAAATTGGCGCCATCCAGCCTATTGAGGCTATTTCATCCCTGTTAATGGATAAACCGACCATCAGTTTTCATGTGGATGGGGTTCAGGCCTTGGGCAAGATTCCAACGGAGACTTACTTGACTGAGCGCGTCGATTTTGCAACCTTCTCCAGTCATAAATTCCATGGGGTTCGCGGAGTTGGTTTTATCTATAAGAAGCGCGGGAAGAAAATTGCTCCCCTCCTTCATGGAGGTGGCCAGGAGGCTGATTTACGGTCGACTACAGAAAATGTCGCTGGCATCGCAGCAACAGCCAAGGCTCTTCGTCTCACCATGCAAGAGTCAGAGCGGGTCAGTCAAGGGCAACAGGCCCTTAGAGACAGCTTGATAACTGCTTTAAAAACCTATCCAGACCTACTACTATTTTCTGGTCAAGAAGGTTTTGCCCCTCATATCCTAACCTTTGGCTTGAAAAATATCCGTGGGGAAGTAGTTGTCCATGCCTTTGAAAGCCACCAAATCTATATATCAACAACAAGTGCCTGTTCGTCACGAGCTGGCCATGCAGCAGGTACCTTGATTGCCATGGGAGTTCCGACTAAGGAAGCTCAGACAGCTGTCCGTCTTAGCCTGGGTTCAGAGACGGATGCTAGTCAGATCGAGCAGTTCTTGACCATTCTTAAGCAAATTGATAAGCAAACACAGAAAGTGAGATAAGATGCAGTACTCAGAAATTTTAATTCGCTACGGAGAGTTGTCCACCAAGGGAAAGAACCGCATGCGCTTTATCGGTCGCCTTCGACGCAACATCGAAGCTGTCTTGGAGACCTTTCCGCAAGTCAACATCTATACAGACCGTGACCGTGGCCATGTTTACCTTAATGGCGCAGATTATCGCGAGGTTTCCGCAGCCCTTGCCAAGGTTTTTGGGATCCAGACGTATTCCCCCTCCTATAAGATTGAAAAATCAATCCCAGCTCTGAAAGAAGCTGTTCAGACCATCATGCGTGGCGTATACCAAGAAGGGATGACCTTCAAAGTCGTGACCAAGCGCAGCGACCATCGCTTCGAAATGGATTCGGTCGAGCTCAACCATTTCCTAGGAGATGCTGTCTTTCAGGTTTTACCTGGGATTAAGGCCCAGATGAAGGGAGCAGATGTTGTTCTGCGAGTGGAAATCCGTGAAGATGCGGCCTATATTTCCCATGAAACACTTAGAGGAGCGGGCGGTCTACCGGTTGGGATTTCTGGCAAGGGAATGTTAATGTTGTCCGGCGGAATCGATTCTCCAGTTGCTGGCTATCTGGCGCTCAAACGTGGGGTCGATATTGAGGCGGTGCATTTTGCCAGTCCACCTTACACGAGCCCAGGAGCTCTTAAAAAGGCCCATGATTTAACCCGTAAGTTAACCCGGTTTGGTGGCAATATTCAATTTATCGAAGTGCCCTTCACAGAGATTCAAGAAGAAATTAAGGATAAGGCGCCTGAAGCCTATTTGATGACCTTGACTCGCCGCTTTATGATGCGGATTACTGATCGGATTCGTGAGATCCGTGGTGGCCTCGTTATCATCAATGGGGAAAGTCTGGGCCAGGTCGCTAGTCAGACCTTGGAGTCTATGCAGGCCATCAATGCCGTTACCCATACGCCTGTTATCCGTCCTGTTGTGACCATGGATAAGTTGGAAATCATTGATATTGCCCAAGAAATTGACACTTTTGACATTTCAATCCAGCCTTTCGAAGATTGTTGTACCATCTTTGCGCCGGATCGTCCAAAAACCAATCCGAAAATCAAGAATGTCGAGCAGTACGAAGCACGTCTGGATGTGGAAGGCTTGGTGGAACGCGCAGTAGCAGGTATTATGGTCACAGAAATTACGCCAATAGATACAGAAAATGATGAAGTGGACCAGTTGATTGAGGATTTGTTATAAAAGATACTAGTAGGGAAGGAGACGGAATGCAAAAAGAGATATTTCACTCAAAGAAGGTAGTGCCTGGAACTCTCTTATATATTGAGACCAAGACCTTGTACGAAAGCAGTTTTCCAGCTATCGAACAGGTGGATTTTGACTGGATGACCGATCAAGCCAGCAAGGGCTTAGCAGAGCACAGGGCCTATTTTGACGGAGAGGCCTTTTGTGGTTTTACCATTAGCCTCGTATCTGAAAGGGCTGTCTACCTCCTCTTTTTAGCGGTAGATCCTCATCACCACTCCAAGGGCTATGGCTCTAAGATTTTAAGGGAAATGGCAGAGCAGGCAAAAGGACGCCCCTTGTATCTATCCATTGAGCCCTTAGATGTAACGGCCAGCAATTATGCCCAGCGGATGAGACGGCTATCCTTTTATGAGCGGAATGCCTACAGTCTGACAGACTATCTTTACTATGAAGACCAAGAAGCCTACCAAGTCATGACCACTCAACCTCAAGCACCGATTGAGGATTTTGTAGAGCTAGCCATGAGAGTAGAAGGCTCGGGCATGGCCATCCGTGTTGCCCAACAAGAAAAATGAGAATCCACGAATTTCACCTACCCTAAAAACAACCTTCCCGTCAGTAAAAAAATAAAAGAGTATGAGAAAAATCACGGTAAATTCTCAAACTAAGTTCCGTAGACTCTGACAGTGGAAGTTAGTTTGATAAAAATGGTCAACACCAGTGGAAATCCGTGTCAGGGTAAGTTCCACTGATTTTTATAAGGGTTGATTTTATCGCTTTTTTGTCCCAATTTAGTTGACAAAAAGGGCGCACAAAATCGTCTCATCTGAAAGCGTTTCAGATTAAGTCCCGCTATGGTGGAAGTTAGTCTGAGACGTTTGAAAGGTTTCCCCGCGCTCTAATCCCAGTTGAATATCATTGCGGTCTGATAGGGTAAGGTGTTTGTGTTTTGTCATAGTAAGGACTCGTTTCTAACGCAAACGTCTCAGACTTAATTCCACCATAAAAATCCGTTTTAGACCAACTTCCGCTTCGGAAACGAAAGTGGAACTTACTTTGGGAAATTACCTGAGAAAATCAAAGTGGTTTTTACTTGCTATTTGCCAGAAAAAGTAGTAAAATAGTGGAGTTGACTTAATGCACTTCTGTGCAACCGCACGAAAATCGTTTTAAGCAGTCTATGACTCACGATACAAGGCGAGTCTTCACAAGAGGATTTCCTCTAAAAAATATTAAATAGGAGGTGCATCATGAGCACATACGCAATTATCAAAACTGGCGGTAAACAAGTTAAAGTTGAAGCTGGTCAAGCAATCTACGTTGAAAAATTGGACCTCGAAGCTGGACAAGAAGTCACTTTTGATGAAGTAGTTCTTGTTGGTGGTGACAAAACAGTTGTGGGTACACCACTTGTTTCAGGTGCAACAGTAGTTGGTACGGTTGAAAAACAAGGCAAGCAAAAGAAAGTTGTTACTTTCAAGTACAAGCCTAAAAAAGGTAGCCACCGCAAACAAGGTCACCGTCAACCATACACTAAAGTTGTCATCAACGCTATCAACGCTTAATTGGGCTTAGCACATGATTCTGGCCCAATTTACTCGCAAGGCCGATGGCCAATTGCAGAGCGTTCAAGTGAGCGGTCATGCAGGGAGTGGACCTTATGGCTACGATATTGTGTGTGCAGCAGTTTCGACACTGGCGATCAATTTTATCAATTCTTTGGTAGAACTGGCTAGGGTAGAAGCAGACGTCCAACTAGACGAGCTAGATGGTGGATTTCTTAGGGTGACGCTTCCAAGTCACCTGGAAGAACCAACTAGTCAGAAGGTTCAACTCTTGTTCGAATCATTCTTACTAGGCATGTCAAACCTGAGCGACCATTCATCTGAATTTGTGAAAACTCAGGTTACAGAAACACTCAACGGAGGAAAAACTAATGATTCAATTAAATCTTGCTAACTTGCAATTGTTCGCCCACAAAAAAGGTGGCGGTTCAACATCAAACGGTCGTGATTCACAAGCAAAACGTCTTGGCGCTAAAGCAGCAGACGGTCAAACAGTATCTGGTGGTTCAATTCTTTACCGCCAACGTGGTACTAAAATCCATCCAGGTCTTAACGTAGGCCGTGGTGGTGACGATACTCTCTTTGCAAAAGTTGAAGGTGTTGTACGTTTTGAACGCAAAGGTCGCGACAAGAAACAAGTATCTGTTTACCCAATTGCGAAATAATCATGAAAAAAGGCCTGCTTATGGAGGCTTTTTTGATAGTTTGAAGTTATTTTGATATATTTATAGGTATATCATGGGGTTACAAAACGAGGGGAGTGATGTTCTATAATCAGCCGATAGGAGAGGCGTTGCTGGATGATTATGTCGGAAAACCTATCGACCTAAGGTTTTTAACAGGTCAATATTGTTTTAACAGGTCAATATTGTAGGGTAGAAAAATTGCAGGCCAAGGATCATTTGGAGGATCTGCAGCCTTTTATGTTTATGAACCTGTAGAGGAGGATTTGACCTATTTATCTCTATCGCCTTTTGAAAATCTTGAGGATTTTAAAACTTATCTGGAGAAGTGCCAAGAATCTGAAGACCCCTATTATTTAGTAATTCGTGATACTAGTAGCCAAAAAGTGATAGGCATGTTCTCCCTCTTAAATTACCACTTGAGCAATCGATCCTTAGAGATGGGTTGAGTGGTCTATTCAAGAGCTTTGCAAGGGGCTAGAATAGCAACCGAAGCACAGTTCCTAGTCATGCAATAGGTTTTTGAAGAGCTGCATGCCCGCCATTACGAGTGGAAATGGGATAGGTATAATAATCGGTCGCAAGAGGCGGCTAAGCGATTAGGCTTTCAATACGAAGGGAGCTTTCGTCAGCATTCTATCTATAAGGGGAGAGCACGGGATACCTATTGGTTTTCACATTTACGGGGAATGGCCACTCTTAAAAAACGGTTCAAAGCTTGGTTGTCACCAAATAACTTTGACGATCATGGTCAGCAAAAACAATCTCTGGATTCGTTTTGATTAGAAAAAGCATCCATCAAAGAAGAAGACACCTCAAAAATTAGATTTTCTGTCTAACTTTTGAGGTGTCTTTTTTATGAAATTAATCATGGGAAAAAAGCTTCTAATCGATGTGTCCAAATAATGAGAATCTCAGTCATATGTTGAATATTGATATGGCAGTAATCAAAAGGTTAATGTCAAGCTGATGAATCACCTCTTTGGTGTCTGAAGATATGGTTTTGTGAGAATTTTAAAATGCTTTAACCGATTAGACTAGGCTAATAATGTATTGAAACAAAAAGAAAAAGGACTTAGCCTTGCTTGGTGCAGAACTAAATCCATTCAGCAAATGTTGTCTAACTTTTTTGGACTCAATACAAGGAATACATAGTTTGTGTCCTTTATTCTCTAGCCAATTCCCATCGCCTGCTGAGGAAGCGAGAGAAGCTCGAGATACTAAAGTTGATGACGAAGTAAATGACAGCGATAGTGATATAAAGAGTAAAGACAGCTGTTGTTTCAAAGTTCCGTCCCATTAAGATTTGACTGGCGCCAAAAAGTTCTTGAAGAGCAATGACAGAGTAAAGGAGGCTTGTATCTTTAATAACGGTAACAAATTGTGAAATCATTGCGGGAAGCATTTTGCGTAGTGCTTGTGGCAAGACAATGTATTGCAGGATTTGCAATTGTGTAAAACCTTGCGATAGACCTGCCTCTGTTTGGCCGTGATCGATTGCGTTTAAACCACCTCGAATGATTTCAGCCAGTGCTGCTGAAGTAAAGACAGTGAAAGAGGTTATACCAGCCTGAGTTGATTTTAATTGGAGAACTAAGAAAATAGTAAAGATCCAAAGAAGGTTGGGTACATTGCGGACAAATTCAATGTAGATGGAGGCAATCCATTTAAAGACTTTAGTTTTGCTATTACGCATTACCGCAAGCACTGTTCCGATAACCGTAGAAAGGATAATGATAATAAAAGAGAGTTTTAAGGTTAACCAGAGACCTTTCAACAAGAAGGCAAGATTGGTGGGTGTCAGTACATTTGAAATATCTTGGACCATAACTGACCTCCTTAATAAGCATTTTTATTCTTTTCTTCCCAACGACGGGCAAGAGTAGCTAGTGGGAAACAAAGACTGAAGTAAAGAAGGGCGGCTGTTACAAAGGGTGGCACATAATTAGCATTAACGGCTGACCAGTGTTTGGTCATAAACATAATGTCAATTCCCCCGATAATGGCAACAGTCGACGTGTTCTTGATTAGGTTAACAACCTGGTTTGCAAGCGGTGGTAAAATAGTTCGAACAGCTTGTGGAATAATGATGTAACACATACTTTCGCTATACGTAAATCCCTGAGATTGAGCGGCTTCCATCTGACCTTTGGGAACTGCTAGGATACCCGTCCGAAAGACTTCGGCGATATAGGCACCGTGGTAGAGTCCTACACAAATGACAGCTGTCCAGTAAATTGATGGCATCAGGGTGAAATTAGAAATCAAGGGAAGTCCATAATAGATAATAACAAACTGAACTAATAAAGGTGTGTTTTGATAACATTCGACATAGATTCGCGAAATAGTCCTGAGCCACTTATTTTTACTAGTAGCCATCATTGCAAAGACTATGCCCAGTAACATGGCGCACAGAAGTGCACCGATGGAAATGGCAATTGTGAAGAGAAAACCTTGGGCAAACTTTGGCCAGTCTTTAAGAAAGTCAGCCCAAAGTTCAGCTGAAAAAAGATTAGATAACATAATTGAGCTCCTTTCTAGTCACTCTCCATAGATGTAGGTTTTAGGTTATAAGTATCATAGATAGTTTGGAGAGTACCATCAGTTTCCCATTCCATGACCAAAGCATCTAGATAAGCATGTAGATCGGTATTAGACTTTTCGGTAACAATACCATACTGGGATGGGTTATAGGATAGGTCTAGAATTTCATTGCTCTTGCCAATAAATCCTGAGAGGATTGATTTATCAATAGAAAAGGCATCAACACGCTGTGCTGCCAAGCTGACAACAACCTCTGGGTTAGAACCTAGTTCGGTAAAGTTTAGTGAAATGCCCTTATCAATTGCTAGGTCTGTTAGCAACCCCTGTTGGATAGAGCCCTGAGTAACACCGATTGTTTTACCATCTAGATCTTCCCAAGAAGAGATACCACTCGATTTTTTTACTAGGAAGCCATTAGCATCTGTATAGTATGGAGTAGTGAAGTTGTAGAGCTTTTTACGTTCTTCTGTAATGGTAAAGGTTGCAATTACCATATCCAGCTGACCATTATCTAATAAGGCTCCACGAGTTTGTGCGGTAACTGGTGTCAATTCAATATCTACACCCAGTTCATCAGCTATTTTTCGTGCAATCTCAATTTCAAGACCAGTGTATTCATTGCTTTCCGGATCACGGTAACCAAAGTTTGGAACATCTTGTTTAACACCAACACGAAGGGTTCCTCGTTTCACAATAGAAGCTACCTGGTCGCTTGTTGCTAATTGAGACTTTTCAGTAGCTTGTGTAGAACTATAACTGAAGACCAGCCAACTAAAAAGACTGAATAAGGCCAAAAAAGAGAGTGACAGACGAGATAATTTCTTTTTCATAGCTTTCCCTCCTAGTCATCCAAGGAGACACGTTCGCTGGTGTGGTTAATGATCTTACTGAGGAACTGTTGCGCTCGTGGATCAGTTGGATTATCAAAAAATCCATTGACATCGGTCGTGTCAACCAGTACCTCGCCATCAGCCATGAAGATGATACGATCTGCTACTTCACGAGCAAATCCCATTTCATGGGTAACCACAATCATATTTGTGCCGTTCTTGGCCAATTTTTTCATAACGGCAAGAACATCACCGATTGTTTCAGGATCTAGGGCTGAAGTCGGTTCGTCGAAAAGAAGTAGCTCAGGCTTCATCGCCAACCCACGGGCGATAGCAATTCGCTGTTTTTGTCCCCCAGAGAGCATGGTTGGAAATGAGTCTTTACGATCCCACATATTAACATAAGTTAAGTATTTTTCGGCTCTAGCCATAGCCTCTTCCTTGCTGACACCAAGGACTTTGATGGGAGCTAACGTAACATTTTCTAAAACCGTTTTGTGTGGATAGAGATTGAAGTGTTGGAAGACCATGCTAACTTCTTTTCGTAAATCGATGAGATCTTTGCTTGATGCGCCAGAGACTTGATGCCCATTGACCACTAGGTTACCCTTGTCAATTTTTTCTAAACCATTAATCGTGCGGATAAGAGTAGATTTTCCTGACCCAGATGGCCCTAACAGAACAATGACTTGACCGTCTTCAAAAGTTAAGTTAATATTCTTTAAAGCTTGAAAATCTCCGTAATATTTATTGACCTCTTGAAATGAAACTAAACTCATAAAGATTCCTCCAAATTTCTAATGTCAGAAGATATAACATGAGAGTATTCTATCACATAAGAAATAGCTTGTCAACCAGAATTTGAATTTTCTGATATTTTTTGATCAGTTTTGTTCTGGAAAGTTTTAAAATATTTTAGCCCTTATTGTCAGTTTTAGTGGCTTTATAAGCTTTAAAATTCACTTGATTGATTATGCGGAAGTGGGCCTGAAATAAAAGAGAGAGAGGATGAAACTCGCTAACTTGTTGGAGTATTTCCCTTTATCCTTATGAGATAAGGCCATCAGAAAAGCACCCTAATTGGTAGACTTTTGTCTGACTTTTTTGGGTGCAGTTTTTGAAAGTAGGGGGACTTTATAATCCGTAAAGGTAGTCATCATCCTGCATGGCTTCAACGGTTCCTAAGAGATAACCATTTCCGACTTGACTGAAGAAGTCGTGGTTTGATGTACCGGTTGAAATACCATTCATCACGATTGGATTCACATCATTGGCAGAATCTGGGAAGAGAGGATCTTGGCCCAGGTTCATGAGGGCCTTATTGGCATTGTAACGAAGGAAGGTCTTCACTTCCTCAGTCCAGCCCACCCCATCATAAAGCGACTCGGTATAGCCTTCTTCGTTCTCATAGAGCTTGTAGAGCAGGTCATACATCCATTCTCTTAAACTTTCTTGCTCCGCTTCTGGAAGCTCGTTAAAGGCCAGCTGGAACTTGTAGCCGATGTAGGTACCGTGGACAGACTCATCACGAATGATGAGTTTAATAATTTCCGCAACGTTGGCCAACTTATTATTTCCCAAGTAATAGAGCGGGGTAAAGAAGCCAGAGTAGAAGAGGAAGGTCTCCAAATAAACAGAGGCAACTTTCTTTTCAAGAGCTGTTCCATTCAAATAGATTTCGTTAATGATTTCAGCCTTGCGTTGCAAAAATTCATTGCTGTTGGTCCAGTCGAAGATTTCTTCGATTTCTGTTTTGGTATTGAGGGTTGAAAAGATCGAGGAGTAGGACTTGGCATGAACAGACTCCATAAACTGGATGTTGTTCAAAACAGCTTCTTCATGAGGGGTACGCACATCTTGACGGATGGCTTGGACACCTGTTTCAGATTGCATGGTATCTAAAAGGGTTAGTCCACCAAAGACTTTCCCAACGAGGTCTTTTTCTTGGTCAGATAGGCCACGCCAGTCGTCTAAGTCATTAGAAAGCGGAATGCGTGTGTCTAGCCAAAATTGCTCAGTCAATTTTTCCCAAGTTGACTTATCGATGGCATCTTCGATCGCATTCCAGTTAATGGCTTTATAATAAGTTGTCATAGGATCTCCTATTTTTGTTGAAGTATGGTATTATTATATCATAAAATGATAGGTCAGGCGGCAAAACATGGATTTTATTCTAGAGTTGCTTTTTAGCGGTTTGGTTATCGGTGCAGATGCTCTGATGGAGAAGCCCCAGGAGAGCTGGTTAGCCAGAAGCTTCCAGATTCTCGTTTGGTTATTATTTGCTGTTGCCAGCATAGGCTTTTTCAGTCTGATGATCTGGCTTAGTTTTCATAGCGCAATGTCTGTGAAAAAACTTGGTTTGCTAGTTTTGGTAATCGCCATGCTCAGTTTAGGGATAGCTGTTTATTTCTTGTTTAAGCGACTGTTGAAGTATAGCCAACTATTGTTCAAGCATTATGTTAAGAAAAGAGAGTGGGACAAAAATCGGTAACCCGAAGGGTTTGATTTTGTCGTCCCACCTCCACACAGTTGAGTAGGGCTGTAAAAGCTGGTAAAATCAGCGAATTAGAGCCCACTCAACCACTGCGTCTTACTTGATAATCCAAAATGAATTGAGAGGTTAGGACTTTTGTCCCAGCCTCTTTTTCTGATCTGTATTAGATAACACAACTTTCGCATTGGTTAGCGCCAACTTCATCGCCGTCATCCGTAAAGGTACGGACGTAGTAGATGGACTTAATACCTTTGTTGAAGGCATAGTTCCGAAGAATAGACAGGTCACGTGTGGTTTGCTTGCGTTCTGTTTTCCATTCGTAGATGCCTTCTGGAATTTCACTACGGATAAAGAGGGTCAAGGAAAGGCCTTGATCAACGTGCTCAGTTGCTGCAGCATAGACATCGATGACCTTGCGCATATCCATATCGTAGGCAGAAGTGTAGTAAGGGATAGTCTCGGTTGACAAACCAGCTGCTGGATAATAAATCTTGCCGATTTTCTTTTCCTGGCGCTCTTCAATCCGTTGAGTAATCGGATGAATCGAAGCAGACACATCATTGATGTAGCTGATAGAGCCATTTGGCGCAACGGCAAGGCGGTTTTGGTGGTAAAGACCATCTGCCATAACCTTGGTTTTAAGTTCTTCCCAATCTTGAGCTGACGGGATAAAGATGTCTTTGAAGAGTTCCTTAACCTTGTCAGAAGTCGGCTGGTATTTGCCTGTGGTGTATTTGTCAAAATAGCTACCGTTAGCATAGTCTGATTTTTCAAAGTTATGGAAGGTGGTGCCACGTTCACGAGCAATGTTATTGGATTCAACCAAGGTCCAGTAGTTCATGAGCATGAAATAGATGCTGGTAAATTCAATTGACTCAGGACTGCCATATTCCATGAGGTTTTGGGCCAGGTAGGAATGGAGGCCCATAGCGCCCAGGCCAAAGGTGTGGGCAAGATCATTCCCGTTTCTGACGGTTGGTACCGCATCAATCTTAGAGGAATCAGTCACAAAGGTCAGGGCGCGCGTCATGGTACGGATAGACAAGCCAAAATCAGGGGATTCCATCATGTTAACCACGTTGGTTGAACCTAAGTTACAAGAAATATCTGTCCCCATCTTAACGAATTCTTGCTTGTCATTGATGAAGCTTGGTTCTTGAACCTGTAAAATTTCGGAACAGAGGTTAGACATGATAACCTTGCCATCGATTGGATTGCTCTTGTTGGCGGTGTCAATATTGATAACATAAGGATAACCAGATTCCTGCTGTAATTTTGAAATTTCTGTTTCCAAGTCACGCGCCTTAATCTTGGTTTTACGAATCCGTGGATTAGCAACCAATTCATCGTATTTTTCGGTGATGTCAAGGTAGCTGAATGGTACGCCGTATTCCAATTCAACCGAATAAGGACTGAAGAGGTACATGTCTTCATTTTTACGAACCAGCTCGTAGAACTTATCTGGAATAGTCACACCGAGCGAGAGGGTCTTGACCCGCACTTTTTCATCAGCATTTTCCTTTTTGGTGGAAAGGAAAGCGATAATGTCAGGGTGAAAGACGCTGAGGTAGACCACACCAGCCCCCTGGCGTTGCCCAAGTTGGTTGGAGTAGGAGAAGCTGTCTTCAAAAAGTTTCATGACAGGAACAACTCCGGAAGCTGCCCCCTCGTAACCTTTAATAGGAGCACCGGCTTCGCGCAAGTTATTAAGCGAGATACCGACCCCACCACCGATACGGGACAATTGCAGAGCTGAGTTAATGGACCGTCCGATGGAGTTCATGTCGTCTGTCACCTGAATGAGGAAACAAGAGACCAATTCCCCACGTCTAGAACGGCCAGCGTTCAAAAAGCTTGGCGTAGCTGGTTGGTAACGCAGGTGAATCATTTCATTGGCAATGTTTTTGGCAAGAGCCTCATCGCCATTCGCAAAGTAGAGGGCGTTAAACATAACTCGGTCTTCAATTGATTCCAAGTAGTATCGACCATCGTTGGTTTTCAAGGCGTACTGGTTATAGAATTTATAAGCAGCCATAAAAGACTTGAACTGGAAGTTCTGGGCCTTGATGAAGTCAGCCAACTCTGTCAGAAATTCTGGACGGTAAAGCGACAAGAATTCTTTCTCTAAGTAGTTTTCAGCAATCAGATAATCAATCTTATCATTGATACTGTTGAAAACTTTAGTGTTTGGAATGACATTTTCCCTAAAGAAGGCGTCAAGGGCTTCCTTGTCCTTGTGAAGGGGGATTTGACCGTTGACTGGCCGATTGATTTCATTGTTGAGACGGAAGTAGGACACATCTCCGAGATCTTTTAAGCTCATAATTTACCTTTATTTCTATTTGCTGGTTTAGGTTTAAGCAAGGGCTTTGAGTTTTGAGGGTTGGAAACCAGCCCAAACGTCTGTTTCTGTCTGGATAACAGGTGCTGCTGTAAAGCCTAGATCCTTGACATGAGAAATGAATTCTGGTTGTTCATCAAGATTGATTTCCATGAATTCAACACCTAATTTAGCCAATTCTTTTTTGGTCATATTGCACTGCATGCAGTTATTTTTAGAGTAAACAGTTACCATAAAGGACACCTCAATTACAATTTTTGATACCTATCTAGTATATCACTTCTAAAATAAAAGTCAATCACAAAACACTAGATGTAGTGTTTTAATGAAAGACAAATTACTATATTTTGTGTTTTTTAAATTGAAGAAAACCAGTCATAGCAAGTCTTTCCTGACTTTTGACGACATTGAATCCTATGTTTTTTCCACTAGAAGCCAGGTGTTCTAAAGTTGTTCCTGATATTTTGTAGTGTAGTCCTAACTTTAAAAACGCTTCCTAATATGTTATACTAGTTAATAAAGCCAATAAGTTGCTCTTTATCCCATCATTCCTTTTAAGAAAGAGAGGTTGTTTTGCTGAGAAGAAAATTCAAAGAAGTGACACTGTCTGTCTTACCACTTAGCTTACTAATTCTGGTCTTGCATTTTACGCTGACACCCTTACCAAATGCTGTCATCTGGCGCTTTGTGATTGCTAATCTTTGGATAGTACTTGGTTTGACCTTCTTTTTGATTGGGGTAGATATCGGAATTACACCCTTTGGAGGATTGACGGGTACGTCGTTAGCTAAGTCCAATCGTCTTTGGATTGTCTTAGTTTCAGGTGTTTTTCTAGGTTTTTTGATTTCAATTGCAGAACCAGGATTGATGGTTTTGGCTAGTCAAGTGAGCCTGGTTACAGGAGGAGTAATCGGGGCCAATGTCATGCTAGTGGTCGTTTCTCTAGGCTTGGCAGTGACCATAGGCTTGGGATTTCTGAGGATTTTCTTCAACCTGCCCCTTTATAAATTATTGCTGATCCTTTACTTGTCAATCTTTGTCTTGTCCTATTTTGTAGCCCCGGAATTTTTAGCCATTGCTTTTGATGCTTCAGGATCAACGACGGGCATTATGGCTGTCCCCTTTATTTTGGCTCTGTCAACAGGCATCTCCAAATTAAAGAAGGACAGTAAAGCATCTGAGAAGGACAGTTTTGGCTTGGTTGCCATTGCGTCAACAGGACCTATCTTGACCGTTTTACTGTTGGATGTTTTTTCAAAGACCAAAACCTTTCATGCCGATTTGGAGTTGGCACAGGTTGATGGACAAGCCATTTGGTCGGTGTTTATGCGTTTAATGCCGACTTATGCCAAAGAAACAGTCATTGTTATTGCCCCCTTATTAATCCTGTTGTTGCTCTTGCAGCGGAAGGTTTTCAAACTCAATCCCAGGACCTTACGTAAACTATTGACAGGGTTTGCCTTTGCCTTTCTGGGGCTCTTTCTCTTTATGGTTGGGATCAATGCAGGTTTTATGGATGTTGGAATGATTGTCGGCCAAACCTTAGTGCTCATGGAAAATAAAATCCCTATTGTGGTGGTTGGTTTTATCTTTGGGGTTTTGACCATCTTAGCAGAGCCAGCGGTTTATGTCCTGACCCACCAGATTGAACAGGTCACCAGTGGTTATATCAAACGGCTGGCAGTCTTAATCCCTCTGGCGCTTGGAGTTGGAGGGGCAGTTGCCCTTTCAGTGGTTCGTGTCGTGATTCCTGAAATTCAACTCTGGCATTATCTCTTGCCAGGTTATATCCTTTGTATCTTGTTAATGTTTTGGACTCCAAAACTCTTTATCGGGATTGCCTTTGATGCTGGTGGTGTCGCGACAGGACCTATGACAGCAACCCTCATTCTGGCCTTTATCCAAGGAGCAGCCTTCACGTTTGAAGGAGCTGACTTGCTTGTTGATGGCTTTGGGATGATTGCCATGGTTGCCATGATGCCCATTATAACTTTGCAGGTTTTGGGGTATATCTTTAAATTAAAAACACAAAAGAAGGAGAGACTAGGTGAAGGTCAATCAAATTAATTCAAGTTCTTACACCATGCTCTATGTCATTGTCAATTACGGCTCGGGCAGTAAGGTAATGCACTGCTTGAAGAAAGTAGGAATCCCTGGGGGAACCATTATTCCTGGTTTAGGGACCGTTAAGCATGGCCTCTTAAATTTTTTATCCTTGTACGAGGAAGAAAAAGAGATTGTGGCCATCGGGACAGATAATCAGACAGCAGAAGAAGTGACAGATTATCTTGATAAGATCTTTCAGTTTGACAAACCTCATCATGGTTTGGTCATGACGGTGCCACTGCGAGCTATCGTAGGTTCCAGGCGCTATCTGAGCAAGAAAGAGATTCAAATGAAGGAGAAGGAAACCATGTACCAATTAATCACTACCATTGTCGAGCGTGGTAGGGCAGAAGAAGTGATTGAAGCCGCCCAAAGTCAGGGTTCTAGAGGTGGCACTATTCTAAACGGCCGAGGAGCTGGTATTCATGAAACCAGCACTCTGTTTCAAATGGCCATCGAACCTGAAAAGGAAGTGGTTTGGATTATTACAGAGACTGAAAAAACAGAGCCTATTGTTAATGCTATTGAGTCTGTTTTAGCTATCGATCAACCTGGCCAGGGAATTATTTTCGTACAGGATATTTCAGATGTCCGAGGTCTCTATCGGCAAAAAGGTTAGTGTCCTCATCCCTCCTTCAAGTTAGATTGTGACTAGCCCAAGATATTTTTTAAAACAGGAGCTTCATTTTATGGTACAATAGGGTAGGAGGAGTTTATGAAATGGTAAAGAGAGATTTAATCACTAATCTAGTCCTGGTTATCTTGCTCATAGGAGCCTTGATTGGCCTTCGACTATATGTTTTTGAACCGTATAAGGTGACTCGCACAGATGCTAATGACTTTATTGCCCAAGATCAATGGGTACTGGCTCTAAAAACAGCTAAACCAGCTTATAGAGATTTGGTCCTATATCAAGTAGATGGCAAGGATTATGTCGGGCGTGTGATTGCTAAGCCAGGGGACTCTGTTACCTATATGGCGGATGTCTTGTATTTAAACAATGTCAGCAAGGAGGAACCTTACCTTGAGCGGTTTAAAAATGCCTACCAGAAGCGCTTGCCGGGTGAATATTTCACTGAGGACTTTACCATTGAGAGTTTGACTCAGACAGTTGATGGGGTCATCCCGTCAAAAGACTATTTGATCCTCAATGATGACCGCACAAATACTGCAGACAGTCGCACGTTTGGCCTCATTTCCAAGAAGCAGATAAAAGGGGTTATCTATTTCAGGATTTCACCCTTGTCAGAATTTGGTTTTGTAGATAGTTATTAAGATAAATAAAAAGCATTCCCCAGTGATTCGATCTCTTTGGTTGCGAATCACGGCGGATGCTTTTTGATTTTCAAAGAGCATAAAGACTCCCTGCAAAGCCTTCACAAGAAATAGGCTCTACGGGAGTCTTTCAAGTTGGATATTGGTTTTCTCTTGCTTAATAGCCATTCTCAGGCTATTGTTCTGTCTGGAGTTTGCCTTTCAAAACAGCCAAGGACATGGCAGACACTGTGATAGCAGCAGGAGAGCTTTCTAAAGCTTGTGTCAAATGAATTTCTGGGGCCTGAATATGGAGATCTAAGCCTTGGGTATTTTCAAAACAGTAATCGCTGGTGCCAAGGTTAAGGACGACTTGGAGGATTTCCTCTTGATCGACAAGACTGTATTTGAGAACGGTGTCACTCAGCCAATAACAGTCCAGTTGCTCCTGCATTTCTTGAGCAGTCAAAAGGCTAAGGACAGGATGCTCCTTGCGGAACTGAATCAACTGGCTGATAAACTCAATCTGCTGATAGTTCTCGACAATCCTAGTCCAGTCTAAGCGGTTGATGCTGTCAGGCTGGTTGTAAGTGTTGTCGATAAGATCCTTGGTTCGAAAAGCCTCTTGACCAGAATGGATAAAGGCAACACCTTGTGACAACAAGACGAGCTGTAGCGCTAGGCTTGCTCTGGCTTTTTTTTCAGACTGGCTTAGACCAGGATGGTGAATCGACAAGTAATCGTAGAAGGTCGCATTATCATGGCACTCAATATAGTTGATGGTTTGGCTAGGATGCTTGTAGCGACCATTGGCTTCAATCATTCCGAAACTTCCTGTCAATAATTCTTCCAGTACCGCTTGTTTTTGTTTGGCAACAAGCAACTGTGGGTGACAGATGATTTTCTTGAATTCATCACGAAAACGGTCGTTGAAGAAGCCGATACCAGGCATTTGATAGCTGTTGAATTGATGAGCTAAGAGCTCTGTCTCTAGCCCTGTCCCCATTTGCCAACCTTCTCCGTAGAGATAGATATTTGGATAAACCTCGCGAAGTGCAGCTTCAGCCTCCAGCATGGTTTGGATATCAAGAATACCCATCAAATCGAAGCGGAAGCCATCAATACCATAATAATTGACCCAAAGAAGTAAGGAATCAATAATGAATTTACGGACCATCAGACGTTCGCTGGCCATGTCATTGCCACAACCTGTTCCATTATAGCGCCTCTGGTTTAAATCAAACCGAGAGCAATAGCCTGGAACGATTTTCTCAAGGACAAAATGGTCCACATCGTAAACGTGGTTATAGACCACATCCATAATGACCCCAATTCCTGCCTGATGGTAAGCCTCAACGGTCTTTTGTAGTTCAACAATGCGGGCGTAAGGATCGTTTGGATCCGTGGCAAAACTGCCATCAGGAACATTGTAGAACATAGGGTCATAGCCCCAATTATAAACGGCGTCCACCTTGTTTTCATCAACACTGCCAAAGTCATAGATTGGCATTAGCTGAATATGGGTGATTCCTAGATTCTTGATGTAGTCAAATCCAAGCTTTTGCCCTTGGTAGGTAGGCGACTCTGTCAATCCTAGAAATGTTTTCGGATGTTTGAAGGGCACCTTGGGATCGGCTGAAAAATCACGGACACTCATTTCATAGATAATAGCGTCATTGATTGGCTTGGGATTTTGGAAAGAAGCCAATGGTTTGCTGAGTTTGTCAGGATTGATTACCACACTTCGGCCTGTGTTTGACAAGCAAGAAAGAGCGTAGGGGTCCTGGGTTTCTTGCCATTGGCCATTTACCAGATGTAGGTAATAGTAGGCTTGACCGTCTAAATCACCGGTTACAGTAGCTTCCCAGACACCAGTGGCAGAGCGTGCCATACTTTGAGGTTGCTCGCCAACAACGACCAAAACTTGTTCAGAAATGGGGGCCCAGAGTTTGAAAGTGGTTTGTGTTTGGGCATATTGAGGGCCTAAATCATTGCCACTGTAATAGAAGTGTTGATCAAATTCGGAGGTTCTAACAATAGCTCCCCACTGAAGTGGTGCTTGATTGCGATCAGAGTCATAGATGACATAATGTTTATCTAAATCAATCGCTTGCATTAAATGAAGCATATAGACATGCCTACCATTGGCCTGATAGTATTCGCTCGCGATAAGGGGAATCTCGACAGGGAAGTTAGTATTTTTTTCGACTAGGTAAAAGCGTAGTGATTGAGCGTAGAAACGATTTTCTAAGCTTATTTTGATCGTTTGTAAATCTTCTAGATAGGCTGATAATTGTCTAAAAGCCATGAGAATCTCCTTTGTAAATAGTAGTCTCCCTATTATACCGTAAAAAAAGGAATAATCAAGGACTTGCAATCTTGAATCTTTTTTAGTATAATCAATTTAACGCAAACGATTGCGTTGAATAATTGCCTTTTCACACGATTGGTTAAAGAGCTTCATATGTGGGAGAAACAATACACTCCACCCTGGTCTCTTTTTACTGGTACATAAAGTGGCAATAGTTAGTAAAACATGCTATAATGGTTGGGGTTACACCTTTTGGAGAACCTTTAGTAAAATGATTAGCATTATATTAAGATGATTAAAAAATAGGAGTTTAAACATGTTTAACTTGCAACAGTTTGTCCAAGAACTTTATGCGAAACGCATTGAAGATTGCACAAATGAGGAATTGTACTATGCGCTTTTGAGTCTGACCCAACGTTTTAGTGGTGCCTTGACAACAAATACGCAGAAGAAAAAAGTGTATTATATTTCAGCTGAGTTTTTGATCGGAAAACTCTTGTCTAATAACATGATCAACCTGGGGATCTACGAAGATGTTAAGCAACAACTGGCGGATGCTGGTAAAGACTTGATTAAAATCGAGGATGTAGAATTGGAACCATCGCTTGGTAATGGTGGTTTGGGCCGCTTGGCAGCTTGTTTCCTTGACTCTATCGCAACTCTTGGCCTGAACGGTGACGGTGTTGGTCTAAACTACCACTTCGGTCTCTTCCAACAACTCTTTGAAGACAATCAGCAAAAAGCGGTGCCAAATGCTTGGATTACTCCAGAATCTTGGTTGAAACCATCTAAGATTTCCTACGAAGTGCCTTTTGCAAACTTTACCTTGACGTCTAAGTTGTACGATATTGATGTGCCAGGCTACAAGACAGCTACAAAGAACCGCTTGCGCCTCTTTGATTTGGGATCTGTTGATGACAACATCATTTACGATGGCATCGAGTTTGACAAGCAGGACATTTTCCGTAATTTGACCCTCTTCCTGTATCCAGATGATTCAAACCGCGAAGGGGAATTGTTGCGTATTTTCCAACAGTACTTCATGGTATCTAACGCTGCACAACTCTTGATTGATGAAGCGATCGCCAAAGGTTCTAACCTTTATGACTTGGCGGATTATGCCGTTGTTCAGATCAATGACACCCACCCATCTCTCGTTATCCCAGAATTGATTCGCCTTTTGACAGAGCGCGGAATCAACTTCGATCAAGCGGTTGAGATCGTATCTAGCATGACAGCCTATACCAACCATACTATCTTGGCAGAAGCTTTGGAAAAATGGCCACTTAACTTCTTGGAAGAAGTTGTCCCTCATCTGGTACCAATCATCAAGGCCTTGGATGCCCGCGTTAAGGAACAATACCCTGATCCAGCTTTAGCCATTATTGATGAAAACGAGCGTGTTCACATGGCTCATATGGACATGCACTATGGCTTCTCTGTTAATGGTGTGGCTGCCCTCCATACAGACATTCTCAAATCATCTGAACTCAAAGCTTTCTATGACATCTACCCAGAGAAATTCAACAACAAGACCAATGGGATTACTTTCCGTCGTTGGCTCATGCATGCCAACCCACGTTTGGCCAAGTATTTAGATGAATTGCTAGGTCATGGTTACCACCATGAAGCGACAGAACTGGAAGGATTCTTAAACTTCAAAGGAAATGCGGATGTCAAGGCTAAATTGGAAGACATCAAACGCCACAATAAGCGTAAATTACAGGCCCATCTGGAAGCAACTCAAGGAATCACGATCAATCCTGACGCTATTTTTGACATCCAAATCAAACGGATGCATGAGTACAAACGCCAACAGATGAATGTTCTTTACGTGATTCACAAGTATCTGGACATTAAGGCTGGAAATATCCCAACGACACCGATCACTGTCTTCTTTGGTGGTAAGGCGGCGCCAGCCTACACCATTGCTCAGGATATTATCCACTTGATTTTAGCGCTGTCACAAGTGATTGCTAACGATCCAGCTGTAGCGCCGCACCTACAATTGGTCATGATCGAAAACTACAATGTCACAGCAGCTAGTTTCTTGATCCCAGCTGCCGATATTTCAGAGCAAATTTCCCTAGCGTCTAAGGAAGCTTCTGGAACTGGTAATATGAAATTCATGCTTAACGGTGCCTTGACCTTGGGAACAGACGATGGCGCCAACGTTGAAATCCATGAATTGGTTGGCGATGAGAACATCTATATCTTCGGCGAAGATAGCCAAACGGTTATTGACCACTATGCGAATGGTGACTATAGTGCACGTGCTTTTTACGAGCGTCCAGCTATTAAACCGCTCATTGACTTTATCGTCAGCGAGGATGTCCTTCAATATGGTAACGAAGAACGCCTCTATCGTCTTCATAACGAACTCATCAACAAAGACTGGTTTATGACCTTGCTTGATTTAGAAGCCTATATTGACACTAAAGAAACTATGCTTAAGGATTACGAAGACCGTGATACTTGGCTAGATAAGGTAATTGTCAATATTGCCAAGGCAGGTTTCTTCTCATCAGACCGGACCATCGCAGATTACAACCGCGATATCTGGCGCCTAGAACCAGCTCAGTAATCCGTAAAATACTAAAACCTAGTGATGCAAAATGTCACTAGGTTTTTTGGCTTAAGAGCAGGCAGTTTTCTAAAAAGAGCTAGCTACAATTCAAAGAAAATTATACTCATTCAAAATCAAAAATAGAATAGAAGGGTAAAGGGTTCGTTTACTTGATCTTAGCATGTCTAGCTTACTGCCACCACGTTTTCTAGTTCTATAGCACGCTTCTCTAACAGTCCCGTGAACTACTGAAGCGGTTTTATCTAATTGCGACGTTTGGAAATCAAGCAATACTGTTTTATTTGAGAATCAGTCGGTAATGCACTAAATTATCTATTTTTGAATTTTATTTAGTATTAATCTAGCCTAGGGAAGGAAACTGATGCTAGAACTGGAATTCATCGAGGCGAGTTAGCAACGCTATCTTTTCAAAGTTTATAAATTTACTTACCAAATAAGAAATAGCTTACAGTTCTATCCTCAGGGTATTCACTGTAAGCTATTTTCAGAGTTTTGGTCTATCTAGCCTTTTTGCGACGTTTTTTAACGGTCACTTTTTCAAGATAGTAGGTTGTATAACGCGGGATAGTCAGCTCTACCTGGCCGTCAGTCGCCTCTATCTCAAAGGAGTCAATCGGCAATTCATTTGAGGAAAAGAGCAGTTTATAACGATTGCCTTCAGGAAGGTCTAGCTTGACATTGTAAAGATTTTGGTCATTAAAGTTATTGACAATGAGAAGTTCTTGATCCTTGCTGAAGCGCCTGAAGGCGTAGAAGTTAGCCTGTGGATCGATTTTAGCCCATTCAAACCCATCTTCGTCAAAATCTCTCTCCCAGAAGGCACTGTTGTGACAGTAGATATTGGTCAGGGTTACCATCATGTCGTGAAAGCCCTTGTGGATCGGATAATCTAGCAAGAACCAATCCATTTGGCGATACTCGTGCCATTCACGGATATGTCCCCATTCATTGCCCATAAAGAGGTGGTTTTTGCCTGGGTGGGCGTAGAAATAAGCATAGTAGGCCCTGGCTTGATGGAACTGATCTTCATAAGAACCCTGCATCTTCTCGATAATGGAGTGTTTGCCGTGGACCACTTCATCGTGAGAAAGAGGAAGAACAAATTGTTCATTATGGTTGTAAAACATGCCGAAGGTGATTTCATTGCTGTGATAAGGGCGATGAATGGCTTGACGCTCAAAATAGGAGAGTGTGTCATTCATCCATCCCAGATCCCACTTGAGGTCGAAGCCTAAGCCACCTTCTTCCAGGGAATGCGTGACCTTAGGATAACTGGAGGAATCCTCTGCAATCATCATGACGCCCTTGTATTCGGTATGGACTAAGGCGTTGACACGCTTGATAAAGGCTAAGGCAGGATGATTGAGTTTATCTTCCTCAGTCTCTCCCCTCCAGTAGATAAGGTAGGACAGGGCGTCCACTCGGATACCATCGAAGTGGAAGTGTTCTAGCCAGTATTTGATATTAGAGAGGAGAAAGCTCTGCGTTGACCCTTTGGCTAAATCAAAGTTAGCTGTTCCCCACTGATGGTTTTCTCTGTCGTGCTCCTGAGCATACTCAAAGAGGGGACTACCATCGAACAGGTAGAGTCCATGACTGTCTTTACAGAAGTGAAGAGGAACCCAATCCAGGATGACACCGATTCCAGCTTGGTGGCATTGATCAATGAAATATTTCAAATCATCTGGTTTACCGTAACGGCTTGTAACGCTGTAATAACCTGTTACTTGATAGCCCCAAGAAGCGTCTAAAGGATGTTCCATAATGGGCATGAGTTCAATGTGAGTAAATCCATGTTTTTGCACATGCTCAATCACTAGGGGAGCTAGTTCTTTATAAGAATAAAAGTAATCTAGCGGTTTATCCTCGTCCTTTTGCTCATCTTTCTTACGCTTCCAGGATCCCAGGTGCAATTCATAGATGGACACAGGCGATTTTTTAAAATCATAGTCAACGCGCTGGTACATCCAATCCGCATCCTTAAAGCGATAGCGTGAATTGTAAGTCGAAGAAGCAGTACCTGGTCTTGATTCGCTATAGAAGGCATAAGGATCCGCTTTAACAAGCTCTTGGCCATCATGGGTCAGAATCTGGTACTTATAGAGCACGAGCGATTTGACATCAGGGATATAAAGTTCAAAGATACCTTGGCCTTTATCTTCCATCGGATGCGTCGTTTGCCATTGATTAAACTCACCAATGACATATACGGTCCTGGCATTAGGGGCAAAGACTCGAAACTGTGTGCCAAGGATTTTATTGCGCTCCTTGATGATGTGAGATCCCATAGTCTCATAGAGATTGGTATGCTGTCCAGTTCTGAGGTAGTAGAGGTCTTGTTCTCCAAATGGTTTCATCTCATCCTCCTTTCTAAGCTTAGCGGGTAATGCTACGATAAAGGTCTTGATAAGCCAAGGCTGATGCTTCCCAGCTGACATCTTTGGTCATCGCATTGGCTACAAGTGCCTGCCAATCTTGGGGACGATTGTAGTAGGTGTCTAAGGCATAATCGTAAACCATCCGCATGGCATTGGCAGATTTTCCTGTAAAGACAAAGCCTGTCCCTTCTTGGGTAAATTGGTTGTAAGGAGTGACCGTATCTTTCAAGCCGCCAGTCTCACGCACCAAGGGCAAGCTACCGTAGTGCATTGCGATCAATTGGCTGATGCCGCAGGGTTCAAACATAGAAGGCATGAAGAAGAGGTCACTTCCTGCATAAATTTGATGGGCCAGAGCTTCATTGTAACCTTGATAGAAGGCAAATTTATCTGGATAGGCCTCCTTGTAATAGTTAAAGGCATTTTCGATATTGGCTTCGCCATTGCCTAGGATGACAAATTGAACTCTGGCTTGGAGCATTTCTGGCAATTTTTCAACCATGAGGTAGAAGCCTTTTTGCCAGGTCAGGCGAGAAACGACACCGACTAGGATAGTGTCTCCATCTTGAGGCAGACCAAATTGAGCTTGAAGGGCTAGCTTGTTCTTAACCTTGTCTTTTAAAGTAGACAGTCCATAAGGCGTGTTGAGGCTTTCGTCCGTCTCGCTGTTCCATACATCGTAGTCTATTCCATTGACAATACCTGATAAATCATAGTAGCGAAGACCAAGGACATGCTGCATGTTTTCACCGAATTCTTCTGTCAAGATTTCTTGGGCGTAGGTGTTGGAAACGGTTGTCACCTTATCTGCATAAAGAATTCCAAGTTTCATATAGCTGATCTGATCATGGTAAAAACGTGCTGTTCCATCTAAGAAGTAGCTGTAGTCCATGCCGAGGCTGGCCCACAATTCATGTTCAGGAAAAACTCCCTGGAAAGCCAGGTTGTGGATGGTTAAGACATGCTTGATCCGTCGAAATTCTTCCTTGTAGCTGTAGAAGGTCCGACAGAGGAAAGGAATGGCAGCAGTGTGCCAATCGTGGGTATGGATTACTTCAGGATAGAAATTTAAGGCTTCTAAAAGGCGGCAGGTGGCATGCTGGAAAAAACCGAAGCGATAGGCATCATCGCCATAACCATAGAGTTCATCACGTTCAAAAATGTCTCGATGTTCAATAAAATAAAAAGTAACACCGTCACGAATTTCCTGATAGACATTAGCCATGGTATGGATGTTACCAGCATTGACATCATAACTGACAAGATACTCAAACCGCTGATGGTCGTTAATGGCCATCTTTTTGTATAGTGGCAGGACAACACGGACGTCCTCTCCTTTTTTGACTAATTCCTTTGGCAACGAGCCAATAACATCAGCTAGACCTCCGCTTTTGATATAGGGTAGCCCTTCTGAAGCAACGAATAAAATAGATTGTGACACGGTAGTCTCCTCTCATATAAAAATAAGCATCCTCTTTCAAAAGAAGAAGTGGACAGCCTGGAATATCAAACCAGAGTCCACTCCTTGACAGTATTTCCCTTAAATAATTTCGCGCGGCTTAATATATACTGGAATATCAGGTGTTCCTTTGATATCGATAGGGTGTTTGATTTCGGTTTCCTTGTCGATGATGGCATTTTCGATGTTAGCACCACGGCGGATAGTAACACCGTTCAGAATGATAGAATTCTTGATTACAACGCCTTCTTCGATGACAACGTCACGGTCGATGACGGAATTTTCTACCTGACCATCAATAGAACTGCCGTTTGAAATTAAGCTACCACGAACTTCTGCCAAAGGCCCATAAAGAGTAGGGGAGCTATCTGTGGTCTGCGTATGAATCGGCCATTTTGGCTTAAAGAGGAGCTTGCGATTATCGGCATCGATCAGGTCAATCTGTGTCTTGAAGTAAGCATCAATGGTGTTGATACATGCCACATAGTCACGGTGGGCATAGCCCATGACCTTGTAATCATTGACAACATCTGCTAAAATCTCCTTGAACCAATAGAGAGAAGATACTTTATTAGCACGCTTAATCAATTCGATAAAGAGTGAACGCTTCAGGAGATAGGCTTCTAGAGAGATTTGACGGTTCTTATACTTGCCATGGTTCTCTTCAAAACCGATAATCCGCTTGTTATTGTCAAATTTTAAGGTATCGCAGCCAATAAAAGATTCCTTAGCGTCACTGATGTTTTTGTAAAGAACAGTAATATCGGCCCCTGTTTCCAGATGGTTGTCCATCACTTTATTGAAATCTTGGCTGTAAACAAAATAACTTGGTGCTAGCAGGACGTATTCTGCCTTTGAATTTTCAATATAGCGTAAGTTGTCCGTGAAGGCTTTGACATCGTGCTGATAGATAGAGGTTGCGCTGGATTCGCTGTTGAGCAATCTTAGCTTACCGCGTTTACTGTTAATATTATACTGGTCCCCAGTACCAACATGCTGGATGGTTGAACGCATCTTGTTTGGCATGTAGACATGGAATTCTGAGATGCCTGAGTTGGACATATTGGACAAAACAAAGTCGATCATGCGGAAGCGGCCCAAGAAACCATAGGCTTGGGTGCCACGATGTGGCATGAATTCAGCGCCAAAATCAACGTTTTTTCCATCGATATTGACAATTCCTAATGTATTTCTGAGCATTTTAATCCTCCTTGTTGTGTGCGATGTCTTTGTCAATCAATAAAATCTGATCTGGACTTCCAGCCAGAGTAACGCCAGGTCCAACTTTGACATTTTCAGCCACAATCACATAGTCTAGTTCAGTGTCGTCTGCAATCTGAGCTCCTGGCAAGAGAACAGAGTTCTTCACAACAGCACCTCTAGAAACCTGAACATCCGTAGAAATGACCGAGTGTTCAACATGGCCTTCGATGATAGCACCTTTATCAACATAAGCACTCTTGACAACGGCTTGTTTGCCAATAACTTGGGCTGGAGAGCCTGAATCTTGTGAGTAAATCCGCCAAGAGGAGTCAAAGAGGTCGAGGTCGTTTTTAGTGTCTAGCAAGTCCATGTTGGACTCCCAGAGGCTATTAACTGTTCCAACATCCTTCCAGTAGCCTTTATAAGGATGCGCATAAAGTTTTAGACCGTCTGCCAGATACTTTGGAATAATATCGTGGCCGAAGTCGTGGGTTGACCCTTCCAATCCTTCATCTTCCAAGAGATACTTTTTGAGTGTCTTCCAGTTGAAAATGTAAATCCCCATGGAAGCCAAATTGCTCTTTGGATTAGCTGGCTTTTCTTCAAACTCTTCGATACGGTAATCTTCATCCGTATTCATAATTCCGAAGCGAGAGGCTTCTTTGATTGGAACTTCGATAACAGCGATAGTGGCATCGGCTTTATTTTTCTCGTGAGTCTCCAAGAGTTTGTCGTAATTCATCTTGTAGATGTGATCCCCTGAAAGAATTAGGACATGCTCTGGTTCGTTGAGGTCGATAAAATCAATGTTTTGGGTAATGGCATCAGCAGTCCCCTTGTAGAGACCAAAACCACCGATTTTTTCTCGTGGCGGGAGCACAAAAATCCCAGAATCTTTTACATCCAGGCCCCAACGTTGAGATTTAGCAACGTAAGAGTTCAACTGGACAGACTCATACTGGGTCAGGACTCCGACGACTTCGATACCAGAGTTTGCACAGTTACTGAGGGGGAAATCAATGATACGATACTTGCCACCGAATGCGACTGCAGGTTTTGCGACCTTTTTTGTCAGTCCCTCCAAGCGCGTGCCACGGCCACCAGCAAGGATCATTGCTAACATTTTGTTGTTTGCCAAATCAACCAACTCCTTTATTTTTAATACACGTTTAGTATATCATAATTTTCTAAAAATAGAAAACGTTTTCTGCTAATTTTTAAAAAATTTTTAAAAAAATTGCAAGATGATCACGAAAGGCTGTCATTCCCGACCAATAAAGCTGTTTAGACCGTTTAACCAGTTAATGACAATCTCTTCGTTTTCAAAATAAAATTCCTATGATGAAAACCGTGATAAGGTTTTCATGGTAAACGTTTGACAGATTAGCTCGTCAGAAAAACCAGGTAAGCACTGCTGATTAAAGCAGGGTTATACCTGGTTTTCGACTATTCTTAACTTACGAAGGCATTGATATCGGCTTCGATGGCTGCAATTTTTTCCTCAGCTTCTGCTAAGGTTTCCCCTACGGTTGCAATGTAGAATTTGATCTTTGGTTCAGTACCAGAAGGACGAACTGCAAACCAAGAATCATCAACCAAGTGATATTTAAGCACATTGCTCGGTGGTGTTGTCAAAGCAGTGATTTGGCCAGCAGCAGTAGTGGAAGTCAACTCTTGGAAGTCTTCGGTCACTGCAATAGCAATCTTTCCGAAAGTAGCAGGCGCTGCTTGACGGAATTTGTCCATGATTTTCTTGATTTCGGCAGCCCCATCGACACCTGAAAGAGTGACTGAAATCGTCTTTTCAGCAAAATAGCCATATTCCTGGTAAATTTCCTCGATACCATCTGCCAAGGTCAGGCCACGAGAGCGGTAGTAGGCAGCAATCTCTGCGATAAGCAGGAGGGCTTGAATGGCATCCTTATCACGCACAAACGGTTTGATGAGGTAACCAAAGCTTTCTTCAAACCCAAACATATAAGTATGGTTGTTGGTGTCCTCGAATTCTTGGATCTTCTCAGCAATAAATTTAAAGCCTGTCAAGACATTAAACATAGTGGCGCCATAACTTTCAGCAATTTTGGTTACAAGCTCTGTTGAAACGATTGATTTAGCGAGGGCGGCATTCGCTGGCAGTGTACCAGCAGTCTTGTGGGCTTCAAGAATGTATTTGGCTAAGATCGCTCCGATTTGGTTCCCTGAAAGATTAGTGTAAGACCCATCTGCTTGGCGGATTTCAACGCCGAGACGGTCTGCATCAGGGTCAGTAGCTACTAAGACGTCAGCGCCAACTTGGCGTCCAAGTTCTTCAGCCATAGCAAAAGCAGCTTGACTCTCAGGATTAGGCGACTTGACGGTTGAAAAGTTTGGATCAGCTATTGCTTGTGCTTCAACAACTTCGACAGAAGCAAAACCTGCCTGCTCCAGAGCACGACGAGCTAGCATTTCACCAGTTCCATGAAGCGGGGTGTAGACAATCTTCATGTCTCGGCCATAAGTATCGATCAGGCCTTGGTTAATATTGACAGATTTGACTTCTTTCAAGTATTCGGAATCAACCGTTTCACCGATGATTTCAACAACACCATCTGCTTTAACCTGCTCCAGATCAGCAACTGCGATGGAGAAAGGATCTTCAATCTCACGAATGAAGGCTGTCAGGGCATCGGCATCAGCAGGTGGCATCTGTCCACCGTCTTCGCCATAAACCTTATATCCATTAAACGGGGCCGGGTTGTGGCTAGCGGTAATCATGATACCAGCCCAAGTGTTGAGGTGGCGAACAGCAAAAGATAACTCAGGAGTTGGGCGAAGGCTTTCAAAGACATAGGTCTTGATGCCGTGTTGTGCTAAAACCGCTGCAGATTCATCAGCGAATTCAGGAGAGAAGTGACGGCTGTCATAAGCAATGACAACCCCGCGTCTTTTCGCATCTTGTCCTTTGCTTTCGATCAACTTAGCCAGACCTTCGGCGGCCTGACGGACAACGTAAATATTGATTCGATTAATCCCTGCACCAATCAACCCCCGCATCCCTGCAGTGCCAAATTCCAACGGAGTGTAGAAGGCGTCTTCTTTTGTTTTTTCATCCATTGATAATAAGTCATCACGAAGGTAATCTGGAAGGTATTCAAAATTAAGCCAAGTTTGGTAGTTTTCTTGATAAGACATGGAAGAACTCCTTTTTTATTTAATCGCTTTCATTATACCATGATTTCGGCAAAATAACAGTTAAAAAATGAAAATAATGGTAAATTTTAAGAAAATATTTTCCTGATAAGCATCAGTAGCCAAAAAAGAAAGAGACTGGCATAGACCAGTCTCAATAGTTAACGTGCCTTAAGTTTCAGTAAGACTGGTACGATAGCCGTGGTTAAGATAGCGGAGATGACCATTTCTGCTAGAGCATTGGCCCCAAAGACAGTTGCTAGCATGGCCTTTATATCGCCAGAGTAGACCTGGGCGAAGAGAATAAAAATCCCTCCTAACACAAAAATAGTATTAGTCATTGAGCCAAGTGCTCCTGAAAGGACGAGACCTGTACGATTTTTAAAAAGTTTATAAATGAAATAAGGGGTAATACCAATTAAGGTCCGTGGCACAAGTGCAATAATGAGAGAGTAAGCATTCCCTCCCTGGACAAAAGGACTAAAGAGGTAACTCGTTGGGATTTGGAAAATAGTGTTGTGAATCACGCTGATAATCCCCATCAAAAACCCTAAAGTTAGCCCAATTTTCGGGCCATAAACAATTGAAGCCACAATGACTGGGATGTGAATGATAGTAGGTTTAATGGGCAAGGGAAGAACGTTAAAGATAAGGGATGTGATCAGATGCAAGACCAACATGGTTGCAAAAAACATGGTAATAACAGCTAATCTGCTGGAAGGACGGTTAGTATTCATTGAAAGTCTCCGTAATGGTAGTGATAATATCTGATAGTTCTGCCAAGGCACCTGGCCCATAATCACCACAGGCTAGCAAGGCTTCACGAGGAAGAATCTCTTGGTAACCATAGGTTTTTAATTTGGCCAGATTGTCTTGAGTGATCGGATTGAGATACATTTGTGTATTCATAGCTGGTGCGACAAACTTGGGTACATCTGGTGTCAAGGCAAGGGCAGTGCAAGAAACGATATCGTCGGCCAAGCCGTTAGCTAATTTGGAGATTGTATTGGCTGAAGCTGGCGCAACGATAAAAAGATCTGTCTGCTTGGCTAACTCAATGTGGTTAACTTTATCAGGTTGAGGCTCCTCCATAATGTCCAAGTGGACAAGATTTTTCGAAAGCACCTGTAGAGTCAGCGGTGTAATAAAGCGAGTGGCAGAAGCTGTCATCAAGACTGTAATCTCAAATCCTAGCTTGGTCAGCTGGCTAGTCAAATCGGCAGCCTTGTAAGCGGAGATAGAGCCTGTAACGGCTAAAGTGATTCGTCTAGTCATTTTGTCCCCTCTCTAGATGCTCCAGAATCAATTGGGCAATTTCTTGCTTGGTGCTAGCCATCTTTTCTTCATCACTGAGCACCATATAAGCCAAATGCTGGTCTCCAGCGATATCTAGTAAGTCGTTAGCGACGATGGCTGAAGCCTGATTTTTTTTCAGGCTATCACGCGCCACTTCGATCAAGTGGTCCTTGGTCACATCAACCAATAACTTAAAACCGATCAACTGTATGGCAGGATTCCACTCTTTGACTAAACTGATTACCTTTGGTGTCTTTTTGAGAAAGAGAACTTGGTGTTCCGATCGCGATGAAATCTTGGTTTCTTGATTGCTTTTTTGAAGAAATTCAGTTAGATCAGAACTTTTTGCGACCGTTTCAAAATCAGTCATATAAAGAGGTGTGTAGTCAGATACCGCCATAGCATGAACGATGGCATCGTGATTTTTTACCAATGGCTCTAAAGTATCTAGGAGATCTTGGACATTCGTGATTGGGTAGGTGGTTAATTTGGGGTGTGCTTGCGGGACCAATCCATGTTTACTGGTCACAAAACTAACCTCATGCCCCATGGCTAATAAGTACTCAGCCATGACTTGACCAAGGCGGCCGGTTGCTTTGTTGGTAATATCGCGAACCTGATCAATTTTTTCAGCGGTTCCGCCCGATGTAATTAGTATTTTCATAAACTTCATTTTATCATTTACAGGCCTCTTTCGTCTACTGTTTGACTTGGTCTGATGTCTTTATTCCTTTTAAGGTCCAAATGATAAAAAAGGAACTGTAAGGAAATTGATACAGAATTGTCATAAAGAATCGTTGAACTGTTACCTGATTCTGTTAGACTGATGGAGGTAATAAAGAACTAGAGGAGATTTTTAAGATGGCAAAGAAGAAAAAGTATTTGGCTATGATTAGTATAGCTACAGCAGTTATTGGGTCTGCTTTAACTGGCCAATTATTTAAAACAGGGGATACCAATGGCCGTGTAGAGGCGCAGGACTTTTACGGAGACCCTGCAACCTATGAGTTTATTTCTATTATTGGTGAGCGTGCTCGTCAGATTGGCCAAGAGCGTGGCATCTATGCTTCTGTCATGATTGCGCAGGCTATCCACGAATCAAACAGTGGCCGTTCGGGCTTGAGTATCGGCCCTTACTATAACCTTTTTGGCATCAAAGGACAATACCAAGGAAATTCTGTGACGATGAGAACTTGGGAGGACGATGGTACAGGTCGAGCTTACTACATCAACGATGCCTTTCGCGCCTACCCGAGCTGGGCAGCCTCCATGTATGATTACGCCGATCTCTTGTCTTGGGACTATTACGCAGGTGTCCGAAAGGCTTATGCCCCTAATTATTGGGATGCAACGGCAGCTTTGACCGGAACCTATGCGACAGATACCAGTTATGCAGCCAAGATCAATGCGATTATTGAGTTTTATGGCTTGACTGCTTATGACACACCACTTGGCTATGAAACGGTAACTCTACCGGTCCAAGACAGTGTCTGGAATGCTTTCCGAGGCAGTTATACCACATCGCAAATCCTGGCAGAAGACCAAGCCTGGAACCAGTATGTCAATGGCTACTATGGTCGCTAATCAACTACTGTAAAACAAGAGGAGTCTGCCTACTCTTGTTTTTATGTTGCCTTGCTTATATCAAATCACTGAAAATGACATTACAGAGAAGAGTGATTTCATTAATGAAAGTTGGCTAATAATAGTGTAAAAATATTCAAAAATCCTTGACAAGGGTTTGGCTAGTGTGCTAGACTGAACTCGTTGATATAATCTCGTTTGTCTTCAGCTGTAGGTGCTGAAGGAAACAGGATAGATAAAAAGAAAGGAGACGATCATGACAACATTTTTCAATTCACCCGTTCGATATCATTCTCCTTTCCAGATAATGTATAAAGGCTAGCCTACGTTCATAGGCTACTATTGTGCCATGTGCTGCTGAGGAGTAAATGTTTCTAGCAGCGCATGGCTTTTTGTATTTAAGCATAGAAATGGAGAGCAAAAATGGAAGAGAAAAGTGTCCAACAGTCCATGAAAGGAGCAATCTGGGACTTTATCAAGTCTCACTGGAAGAGTTATACACTGGTCAGCATCGGCCTCTTAATCAGTTACGGCCTTTTTGTGGTGCCGACCATGATGACCCAGCGGGTTATTAACCAAATCAGTCAAGGAACCCTGACAGCTAAAGATCTAGGCTTTGCAATCCTAACGGTCGTCTTGGCCTGTAGCGTCACCTATGCGGCTGATTATATCTGGGTCAAGCAATTGTTTGGCAGGGCCAGTGACTATCGGTTTCAAATGCGGAGGACCCTATTTGCCAAGTTGATTCACATGAGAAGGCCTTTTTATGATAAATTTCGCTCAGGCGATATGCTGACGCGGTTTACCAATGATACCAATGACTATTCTGAGTTGCTCGGCTTTGGTGTCATGAGTATTTTTACTGCTCTGGGGACAATCTTATTTGTTTTGCCAGCCATGATTGCCATTTCATGGCAGATTACTATCTTGGCGGCCTTGCCTCTCTTGGTTTTAGGTAGTATTATCTACTGGGTCAGCGCCAAGCAAGAAATGGTTTCTGAAGAAGTCCGAGAAGCTGTGGCTAATTTAAGCAATGAGGTCTTGGAGGTTGTCGAAGGTATTCGAGTGACTAGGGCTTATGGGAAAAAGGAGTTAGGAGCAGCTAAGTTCCGTCAAAAGACAGCAGCTTTGGTGAAGCGCAATGACCGTTTAATGGTTTATCAAGCGGCTTATGGCCGACTAGCTCTCACTCTCTTAGCCCTCAGCACGGCTATTGTTATGGGCCTAGGTGGCTCTTATATGCAAGCAGGTCGTTTGCAGTTAGGAGACGTCGTGGCACTACAACTCTATACGGGTATGCTGATGGACCCTATGTGGGTTTTGTCAGATGTGGTTCTGATCTATCAGATTGGTAAAGTGGCTTTCGGGAAACTGACAGAACTGATTGAGACCAGTGATGACATGGAAGCTGACGGGCAAATTGAGGCCCAAGAACTGGCCCATATTGTATTTGATCATTATTCTTTTTCCTATCCAGAGCACCAAGAGCCGGTGTTAAAGGATATTTCGTTTGAATTGTCCAAAGGACAGACACTAGGAATAGTTGGTAAAACAGGGAGTGGAAAAACGACTCTGGTCCGACAATTTTTGCGCCAATACCCTCTAGGACAAGGGTTCTTGTCATTGAACGGGGAGCATATGTCTGTGTTTAACCGAAGAAGCATTGAGGAAAAGATTGGCTATGTCCCACAAGAGCACATTTTGTTTTCTAAAAGTGTTTTGGACAATATCCGCCTCAGCCAACCTGATGCCACACCAGATTCTGTTTCAGCGGCTATTGACGCAGCGGCTTTTACAAAAGACCTGACTCGTATGAGTCAGGGGCTAGATACCATGGTCGGTGAAAAAGGAGTGTCTATTTCCGGTGGTCAAAAGCAACGTCTATCGATTGCCAGAGCATTGCTCAAGCAACCTGAACTGCTCATTTTAGATGACTCTCTCTCAGCAGTAGATGCCAAGACTGAACGCTCAATTATTGATAATATTCAAGCCTTAAGGCAGGGCAAGACCAATGTCATCGTCTCCCATCGCCTATCTGCCGTCAGCCATGCGGACCAGGTCTTGGTCCTAGATCAGGGTAAAATTGTCGAATCAGGGACACCAGCGGAGTTATTGGCCAACCAAGGCTGGTACTATGAGCAGTATCTGCGCCAGCAAAGTGAAGAAGGAGGAGCACAATGATTATCTTAAAGAGATTACTGTCCGAGATCAAGGCATTTTGGAAGCTTTTCCTAGTCGGCATGCTTCTTATGATCTTGTCTAGCTTATTGGCACAAGTTGCTCCCCTCTATGTCCAAAAAGCTATTGATCTTGTACTGACGCCGATGGGCCAGGGGCAGACGATCCAACTTGGTCTCTTATGGCAATTGCTGGCCTACTTTCTAGGCTTCACTGCACTAGGGAGTATTCTGGGCTACATGTCAAGTCGTCTTTTGAGGCACGTTGCTAACCGTGTCGGAGAGCTCCTGCAAAATAGGGCTTACGATACCATGCAAGGGTTGCCTGTCTCTTATTTTGATGACAAGCCTGCAGGTAAAATTTCCGCTCGTATTGTGAACGACACTGAAACCCTGCGGGCACAATTTTACGGTACCATGTTGTCGCAGGTCTTAATCAATCTGCTTTGGGTGGTTACCATTTATGGAATTCTCATCTACCTCAATCTCTGGTTAGGCCTAGCACTTTTGGTCTTAATTCCGATCTTTATTCTCTGGCATCGGCTCTATGCCAAACAGACTGAGCAGGCTATGACAGACTTTTACGAAGCTCAAAGCGAGTTAAACAGCCAGGTTAACGAAGCTATGAACGGGGCTAGTATTATTCAGATTTTTGGCCAAGAGGAGCTAATGGCTAAACAGTTTGAGGGGACGGCAGCAAAAATGCTTAGCTCAGATCTTCAAATTACTCATGTAGAAGCCACCATGTCCTGGTCTCTGGTAGAATTGCTGAAGCGTCTGGTGTTAGCTTTGATTCTATCCGTTATCGGCCATGCCTTTCTGGGAAATCGTTTAGGCGTTTCAGTCGGTTTGATCTTTTCATATGTCAATTATACCGAGCGCTTGTTCAATGCTCTAGGAGCCTTGGTCAGAATGCTCCCAAATATGCAACGGTCTTTAACTACTGGAAGGCGGGTTTACGACCTCTTAGACCAGCCACTAGAAAGAGACAGCGACCAGAAACTAGCAGTAAGGAGAGGCGATGTTCGCTTTGATCGTGTTTCCTTCGCTTACGAGGAAGCAGAGTGGGTCTTAAAAGATATTTCTCTCCATGCCCGTCCAGGCGAAACCATCGCCCTGGTAGGTCACACAGGTTCTGGGAAAAGCTCCATTATGAATTTGCTTTTTCGCTTTTACGATCCTCAAAAAGGCCAAATTCTCATCGATGACCAAGTCATCCAAAATTATCAGCGGGAAAGTGTCCGTGCTGAAATGGGCATCGTCCTGCAAGACCCCTATCTGTTTACAGGAACGATTGCCAGCAATGTCGCCATGGATAATGATCAGATAAGCTCTGATCAAGTAATAGAAGCTCTGGAGAAGGTTGGAGCCGGTCCTATGATCAAACGCCTTTCTAAGGGCATTAACGAGCCTGTCGTGGAGAAGGGCAATGCGTTTTCCAGTGGTGAGCGGCAATTGATTGCCTTTGCCAGAACCCTGGCCTCAGATCCCAAAATTTTGATTTTAGACGAGGCGACCTCCCACATTGACACTGAAACAGAGGAAATTATCCAAAGAGCCATGGATGTTGTCAAAGAAGGGCGAACAACCTTTATCATCGCTCACCGTTTATCTACCATTCAAAACGCTGATCAGATTCTCGTTTTGCATGAAGGCCAGATTGTTGAACGTGGTAATCATCAGGAATTATTGGCTCAAAATGGTCGATATGCCGATATGTACCACTTACAACAAGTAGTCTAATTAGCTATACTGAATTCATTCAGGAGGAAATATGAACACTTTAAAACGAAACAGCTTATTATTGATTTGCTTGCTATCTATCAGTCTACTAGGCGGTTGCCAAAGCATTCAAAATTGGTTTAGCAATTTTAAGGCCGAATGGATTGGCCTAGAGATGACCGTTAGGACCTATGATGAAAATTCGCAGCTCATCGATCAGATGTCTGGTAAATCCCTGTCTATTTCAAGAAATCAGGAATTTGATTCGGTCAACTCTGACGGTGCCTCAATCGCTGATAGTACTGTATTGAAGATCACTCTAGGTAATTACGAGATTGACCATGTTGGTTCGTCACTGATTGCAGCAGAAGAAGGACTGGAGGACATCTTTAGCAAGTACCAGAAGACAGTGACCATCGATGAAAATAGCCGTACGGTTCCTGTCTTGAATCGAATGGTTTCCAGCTTAAAAAATGATTTCACAGGCAAGAGAAAAGTCATTTTGATTCGGTCGCAGAACGGCACACCACTAGCTACCTATGTCGGCAACAAGGTGTCTCTCTATGCTTCGGACGCTCCGCAGACTAGTGAGCTCCTGATTGATGGCAAACGCCTGGTGATTTATCGGTGTGATTACACCATCTATGATAGAGAATTATTAGAATAAACGAAATCCCCTCGCTAGCTAGTAGTGAGGGGATTCCTTCAAGGCTTTTTTAAAATAGCATAAGCAAAGGCTATCAAGGAGACCAAGCAAAGCCAGAAGCCATAAGCGAGATTGGTCAAGTTCTTAACAAAGGCCAGACCTATGAGCTCCATCTGACTGACGGGCAGTGTGCTGGGAAAGAGGAGAGGACACAACACCAGCAGATGGAGGAGGAGACTGATATAGAGAGCCCACTTTTTCTTGAAAAGTAGAGCTAAAAAGAGCAAGACCAGAGTGGCAACAAAGGTCAGTCCCTGCCAGTGATAGACATACTCAAAACCTGTTTGAACTTTCTCTATCCTTTCCCCGTCAATCGTTTCCGTCAAGTGGTAAAAGGGGAAGGTATAAGCTAGCAGGTAGGCAGTCAGCCAGAAGCGTGAAAATGATTTTGTTACACTCAGTCTCTTTTCCATAATAAAATTCCTCTTCTGTTACAATTAAAATGTGCGAGCCATGTCCTAATCAACGCTAAATAAACGCAAATACTCCCCATAACCTTCTTTTTCCAAATCCGCTAAGGGAATGAAGCGTAGAGCGGCAGAATTGATGCAGTAGCGCAGACCACCTTGATCACTTGGCCCATCCGAAAAGACATGACCCAGATGAGAATCCGCCTCCTGGCTCCGCACTTCGATACGGTGCATCCCGTAACTGTAATCAGCAAGATTCTTTAATTTGGTTATGGGTCTTGTAAAAGCTGGCCAACCACAACCTGCATCATATTTATCTTTTGAAGAGAAGAGCGGTTCTCCACTGACGATATCGACGTAAATCCCCTCTTCGTAGAAATCATCGTAAATTCCAGTAAAGGGAGCTTCTGTTGCGCTGTTTTGAGTTACTTCAAATTGCAAGTCTGTCAAGCGTTCCCGTAATTGTTCTTTATCTTCCATTGTTAATCTCCAAATTTTTCTTCTATTATACCTCACACCATCCCATTTGTCCTAAATCTAGGCAAGATTCTTGCTAATATTTTGGGGATATGTTATGATGTTACCATGCGATGAGCCGAATTTGGCATTAGCCATATTTGCGCATGGGAGGTCATAACGCAGGAGCGGACCTTGATAAATTGTGTGAACCTTTTTATCACACTAACTTTAGTGCCCATTTCCCCTACATTTTGTGGGGGATTTTTTATTTTTCAAAACGATCTCACTGAATCAATTAGTATATTACATCTATTGTTTTACATAATTATTTTTACGATAACAATATAAGGTTTTTCATAACATAATTATGATTATGTAAATATATAAACAGGGACCTTTCTAGAAGTATTATCATTTTTATCAGAGTCAATAGAATAGACTTCTAAACTGGGGATTTTTTTGGTATAATAACATCTATGGAAATAGAAAAAACCAATCGTATGAATGCTCTGTTTGAGTTCTACGCAGCGCTTTTGACAGACAAGCAGATGAACTATATTGAACTTTACTATGCAGACGACTATAGTCTGGCAGAAATTGCAGAAGAATTTTCAGTTAGCCGCCAAGCCGTTTACGACAATATTAAGCGTACAGAGAAAATCCTTGAGGACTACGAGATGAAACTGCACATGTATTCAGATTATATTGTCCGCAATGAAATTTTTGAAGAATTGGCTGAGCGCTATAAAGGAGATAGCTTCCTGGAGGAGCGATTGGAGATTTTAACCTCCATTGACAATCGAGAGTAGCAGGACGTTTCCAGTTGGTTTATGAAACAAATTTTCAGTAACTTAATGACTAATTGATAAAAGTTTAAGGAGTTATCACATCATGGCATTTGAAAGTTTAACAGAACGTTTGCAGGGGGTATTTAAAAACCTGCGTGGCAAGAAAAAGATTTCTGAGGCAGATATCCAAGAGGTGACTAAAGAGATTCGTCTAGCCCTCTTAGAGGCTGACGTAGCCCTTCCTGTCGTCAAGGAGTTTGTCCGTAATATTCGGACCCGTGCCTTGGGGCAAGAGGTCATTGATACCCTCAATCCAGCCCAACAAGTGGTCAAAATCGTTAACGAGGAATTGACGACAATCTTGGGATCTGACACAGCCGAGATCATTAAATCTCCTAAGATTCCGACAGTCATTATGATGGTCGGTTTGCAAGGTGCTGGTAAGACGACATTTGCAGGTAAGTTAGCCAATAAGCTGATCAAAGAAGAGAAGGCTCGTCCGCTCATGATCGCAGCGGATATATACCGACCAGCCGCTATCGATCAGCTCAAAACCCTTGGACAGCAAATCAATGTGCCGGTCTTTGATATGGGAACAGAAGTCTCTGCTGTTGAAATCGTTCGTCAAGGTTTAGAAGAAGCGCGTAAAAATCATAACGATTATGTCTTGATTGATACGGCTGGACGTTTGCAGATCGACGAACGTCTGATGGCTGAATTGCGGGACATCAAATCTCTAGCTCAACCGAATGAAATCCTCCTTGTTGTTGATGCTATGATTGGTCAGGAAGCTGCTAATGTTGCTCGTGAATTCAACGACCAATTAGCCATCACTGGGGTTATCCTAACCAAGATTGACGGGGATACCCGTGGTGGTGCAGCCCTTTCCGTTCGTCAGATTACCGGTCAGCCGATTAAGTTTACCGGGACAGGCGAGAAAATTACTGACATCGAAACCTTCCACCCTGATCGTATGGCTAGCCGTATCTTGGGGATGGGGGACCTTCTGACCTTGATTGAAAAGGCATCTGCCGAGTACGATGAGAAGAAATCTCTGGAACTGGCAGAAAAAATGCGAGAAAACACCTTTGATTTCAACGACTTTATCGAGCAGTTGGACCAGGTGCAGAATATGGGACCGATGGAAGACCTCCTCAAAATGCTGCCTGGCATGGCTGGCAATCCAGCTCTGGCCAATTTAAAGGTCGATGAGAGAGAAATTGCCCGCAAACGTGCCATCGTCTCGTCAATGACCCCTGCAGAAAGGGAAAATCCAGACCTTCTGACCCCTAGCCGCCGACGCCGGATTGCGGCTGGTTCTGGAAATAGCTTTGTTGATGTCAATAAATTCATCAAAGACTTCAACCAAGCGAAAACCATGATGCAAGGTGTCATGAGTGGTGACATGCAAAAGATGATGCGGCAAATGGGCATCAATCCCAATAACTTGCCTAAAAATATGCCGGGAATGCCTGACTTAGGAGGCATGGACATGGCTGGCCTCAGTGATATGATGGGCGGAGCTAGCATGCCGAACATGGCCGACATGTTTGGAGGAGGCCTCAAAGGTAAAATTGGTGCTTTTGCAGCGGAACAGAGCATGAAGCGGATGGCTAATAAGCTCAAAAAAGCTAAGAAAAAGCGTAAATAAGCAGAAGTAACAAGGTGTTTGAGATGGTCATATAACCTCACGGAGCACCTTGTTCTTTTCAATGGAGTTTTGAATGGAGTTTTAAAATGATGACAAATTATTTGTTTCTGATACTGTTTACCATTATGGCTTACGGTATCGTCCGTTATTTTGCCTATCTCACAAAGGATAGAGAGAACCATGAAGATGGCGGGCTATTGAGCAGTCTTTTTTTCGGTCGACTCTTATTCTTCCTGGGTTTGCCTATTTTAGGAATTTTTATCTATGACATCTTTCAAATCCATTTTGCCGCAGACCAAGGCAGCGGGCTGATCGGATTGGTTATCATGCTGGGATCCGTATTGGTCTTGATCATAGGCGAGGTGATTTATAAGAAAGGCCAGAAAGGTTCCTCTCATAGATAATTCCTATCACTATCTTAAAAAAGTTATAATTTACCTCATTTGCAACTCATGATAGACTAAGATATATCACTATGTAAACGAGGTATTTTTCATGGCTCTTAAGCTAAATCAGCTTATTTTAGGAACACTTGCTCTATCTACTCTCGGACTTGCGGCCTGTCAGGCCAAATCTGACACACCTGCAGCTTCAGACGCATCCAATAAATCAGTAGTGGTCGCTACGGCAGGCGATATTAAGCCTTTTTCATACGAAGAAGAGGGAGAACTGACAGGTTATGATATCGAAGTGATTAAGGCTGCCAGTCAATATATTGATGGTTATGATATTTCCTTCAAAACCACTGCATGGGAATCGATCTTTGTCGGTATGGACAGCGGAAAATTTCAATTAGCAGCAAACAACCTTTCCTATACCGATGAACGCGCGGCTAAATATTTGTATTCTTATCCGATTGCGACTAATCCCTTGGTCTTGGTCGTTGCAAAAGACTCTGATATCAAGTCATTAGAAGATATCGGCGGCAAGACCACACAGGATGATACTGGAACCTCAACTGCTAAACTGGTTGAGGATTGGAATGCAGAACATGGTGATAATCCATCAATCATCGAGTATTCTGGTGAAGATGTCGCCAAACGCCTGTTAGACCTGTCAAATGCTGAATTTGACTACCTAGTCTTTGATAAAATTTCTGTCGAAACCATTGTCCAACAAAATGGTTATGATTTTGAGATCATCGAGCTAGAAACAGGTTCAAATCCTAATAACTACATCGTTTTCTCAGATGACAGCCAAGACCTTCAAAAGCAATTCAACGAAGCTGTTTTAAAACTCTACGAAGATGGTACCCTGGAAAAATTAAGCCAAGATTACCTTGGCGGTTCATACTTGCCAGATAAAAACGAATTGAACTAATCATAGAATTTCCCTTGGATCAGTCTGAGGGAGATTTTTCATAGCTAAGAAACAATTGAGTATCGACCTTCTATAGAGTTATCAGCAATTGCTCGAGAGTGTTTCAAAATAAGTCTATAACATCTTTCCGAAAAACTATAATTTTCTTGAAAAACAGATAAGGGTATGTTATACTCCTATTATAGAAAAAATGGAGTTTAAGAATGAAACGTGACTTATTGCTGGAAAAGATTGATCAACTAAAAGGACGGATGCCCTGGTTTGTCCTGGATTACTACCAGTCCAAATTGGCTGTGCCTTATTCCTTTACAACCTTGTATGAATACCTCAAGGAATATGATCGATTCTTTAATTGGTTGATGGACTCTGGGCTTGCTGATGTCGCTCAAATGTCTGAGATTGAGTTATCCCTCCTGGAGCATTTAAGTAAAAAAGATATGGAGGCATTCATTTTATATTTGCGTGAGCGGCCTTTGCTGAATGCTAATACGACCAAGCAAGGGGTCTCGCAAACGACCATCAATCGAACCTTGTCAGCCTTGTCTAGTCTTTATAAGTATTTGACTGAAGAGGTGGAAAATGAGCAAGGGGAGCCCTATTTTTACCGAAATGTCATGAAAAAGGTATCGACCAAAAAGCAAAAAGAAACCCTGGCTGCTCGGGCGGAAAATATTAAGCAGAAACTCTTTTTAGGAGATGAAACCCAAGGCTTTTTAGACTATATCGCAGAGGAATACCCTGCTCAATTGTCTAACCGTGCCTTGTCCTCCTTCATGAAAAATAAGGAAAGAGATTTAGCCGTCATTGCGCTCCTTCTTGCTTCAGGTGTCCGTCTTTCCGAAGCCGTTAATCTGGATCTCAAAGACTTGAATCTAAGAATGATGCTGATTGAGGTGACGCGAAAAGGAGGTAAGCGAGATGCTGTCAATGTCGCGAGTTTTGCCAAGCCCTATTTGGAAGCCTATTTAGCCATTCGGAGCAAGCGTTATAAGGCAGAAAAGACAGATCAAGCGCTCTTTTTGACAGAATACCGTGGCCTTCCTAATCGGATTGATGCTTCTTCTGTTGAAAAGATGGTTGCCAAGTATTCCGAAGGCTTTAAAATCCGTGTCACGCCACATAAATTGAGACATACCTTGGCAACTAGGCTCTACGATGCCACCAAATCTCAAGTGCTTGTCAGTCATCAATTGGGACATGCCAATACCCAGGTGACGGATCTTTACACTCATATCGTAAATGATGAGCAAAAGAATGCTCTGGATAAGTTGTAAAAATACGTAAATTAAATTATGTAAACAATAACCCCTCTGACTATTAAAACTCAGAGGGGTGTTACTTTAGTTAAGGTTGTTAAAACGCTTGTAGACATCAATAAACTCTTGGGCCACAATCTTGAATCCTTCTGCACTCATGAGTTGGTCCTCTGCATGCATTAGCAAGAGTTTGATTTCTACAGCTTCTTGGTTAGCTTCTTTTTCGATCAATTCAGCATGGGCATGATGGCCTACTAAGAATAAGTAGTCCCCTTCGTCAATTAACTCTTGGGCTCTTTCAAAATCGTCAGTCTTGGCCAGCTTGCATGGAATCCATAAATGACATGTTCTTCTCCTCGTTTCTAAGTTCAATCCAAAACTATACAACCATTGATTTTGAGTCTTTTGAGAATCTAGCTCCCTCCTTTTGAGTCTCATCTAAGATCAAATGTCAGATGAGTTCTGATCTTAGATGAGAGGCGCTTAATGTTTTTAATGAAGTCTTTACAACGATTATTATAGCGCTTTAAAAGAGAATATGACTGCTCTTTCTTGATGAAAAAGTGGCGTCAACTGACATTCAGCATTTCATTTGCTTTGAGCGTTCAACCATTCAAAGACAGTTTGATAACTTTTCCCCTTGAATTGTGCTGTCTGAGTGCCACCTAAGGTTTGGTTGTCGGGCTTGAAGCCAGTTCCATCTGCCTTGGCTAAAATTTCCTCAGGATTTTGAACACCATTGGCCTGGTTGTTGAAGTAATAAATCCAAGACCAGTGTCCCATGTAAGTCGTATCGGCTTGGTCCTTGCCTGAAACAGATGCATAATAAGAGAACCAGGCGTTGTCAGCGCCAACTTCTAAAAGCGCCTTGTATACAGGAAGTGGGTAATTTTCAGGAGCTACAGTTGTATCGTCCGCAGAATGGATGAACCACATCGGGATATTCTTGATTTTGTCAACTTTTGCTTGATCAAACCAAACGGTGTCAAGACGGACAGCTTCATCAAAGCCTGTCTCCTCATTTTTCACCTTTTTATAGGTGCCGTTAGGATTTTTTTCATAGTTGTAGTAAGCATAGGCTGGAGCATTTGGGACCAGGGCCGCGAAGTAATCTGGGTAATGAATGGCCATATTGAGGGTCATATAACCACCATTTGAACAGCCAGACAGGTAGATACGGTTGGGATCGATATCTGGATTGGAAGCGACATAGTCTGCAATGGCATCCATTAGAATTTCCGTGTACCGAGAGACTCCTGCACCTGCTCCGTTTGTTCCATCTCCTTCATCCATCCAGTAGGTTGGCGTTTGAACAGCTAGTACATAAGCACCCACTTCGTCACCGCTGGTAAACTGCTCTTGGATTTCAGGTCGAGCCAGGGCTGTGACTTCGTTGCCTAGAAGAGTAATGGCAATGTCTGTTCCCCCTTCTCCTTGACCATGGAGCCAGATCAGCAAGGGATTTTTCTCACCTTCTTTGATTGTTTCTGGCTCAAAAGCAGCGTAATTTAAAGCGACTACTTCTTCTGCTTTGGTCAGCGGATTCAGGTAATTGCCTTCGACAGTCTTTCTGATACTAAATTGGTCCACTTCAGGAATCACCTTATTGGCGATGGCATCTTCTTCTTTGGACAGAAGGTCTTCGCCTATCTTTAAATCATTGATTTTAACCGGATATTCGCCTACCCATTCATTCATAAACGTGTTGAAATTAAAGGTAAAGGGGCTGGCAAGGCCGGAGAAGGTTTCTTGAGAGTAGGCTACTTCTAAATCTAATGTAATATACTGGCTCTCTTTTTCAGTGCTGGGATTGCCCTTGTCATCAGATAAGTAAGCGTCAGCTACCTTTCGCTCCTTAGTTGCCGTTTCAACGCTCAATTGATCTATGTCAATAGAACTGGCGGGTGCTTCAAGTTCGATAATGAGTTTATTGACTGCTGGGCCGAATTCATAACCTTGAATTCCCAGAGAGATTTTTTCAATGGTATTGCTTTGTTGGGACACAGGTGTTTCTCCTTTCTTTGCACAAGCCTGCAGACAAAGTGCAGACCCAAGTGCCGCAACTGTCAGATACTGAATACTTTTCTTTGGCGATAAACTTTTAAACATAAGGTCTCCTTTATAAAGTGCTGGAAATTCAAGCATAGGAATTGCTGAAATCATCGCTTTTTTTGATTCCAAAATCCATCGAGAGTTTCCTTGAGCGTGACAAACAATCTTCTGAGATCTGTCAAAAGGCCTCGCTAGCATAAGGTCTCCGTCAGACATCCAAAAGTTTGTTATGCCGTTTTCTTGTATTATATCTCAATAAATCTCTTAAAACAGGTCAAAAAATAGCTAAAAAAAGGCGCTTATTGACATGTTTTTGAGGAAGAAAGCCTACCTCTCTAAAAAGCTCCAAAGGTATCAAAAAAAGGCCAGAGCATCTGCTCCAGCCTATGTCAGTCTATTGAGTGGTTAAAAGTGTGTAGAGGGCTCCAACCAAATTTGCCTCGTTTTTAAGCGTTGTTGGCAGAATAGTCAGTTCCGGAAGGTTCATTTTAAGGACAGGATTAGCTTCTAAGATGGCCAGGTACTGGCGCTCTATTTCTTCAATGACAATCGGTTGCGAGCTAATGCCACCACCGATGGCATAGGTGGTCAAATCCAAAAAGGCCTGCAAATTCAAAATGAGATAGGCAATCTGCTGGCAATAGTCTCTAAAGATAGTAAGAGCCTGCTCGTTTCCAGATAGAATTGCATCAAACGCTAATCGTCCATCTTTGATATCTTGATTACCCAAGGTTTTATTGATTGTTTCGATCATTCTAACGGCAGAACCAGCCATACCTATCATTTTCTCAAAACCAGGCTTACTCAGATCGAGGGTTCCAAGACTAAGTTCGCCGGCTTGAAAGTGTGGCCCCATGCGGAGTTTGCCGTCTAAGACAACACCTCCTCCGACACCTGTACCTAAGACAATGACTGCCCCATCGCTAACCCCCTTAAGGCTACCTAGCCAAACCTCTGCGAGTGCTGCTGCCTTGGCATCATTTTGTAGGGAGGTTTTGAGACCATAGCGCTCCTCGATAATTACCTTCAAAGGAAGCTGATCCAGATAAGTCAGGGCTCCTCCGAAATAAATAACTCCTGCTTCAGTGTCCACCTTGCCTGGAATACTAAAGGCCACCCCCTGAATGTCAGTTTTAACAGGCTCTATGATGGCAAAAATGGTATCCAAAAATGCCTCTAAGGAGTCCTGAGGGGTTGGACGACTACTGGTATTTTCAATGGTGCCGTCTTTATGAATCAGAGCATATTTGATCTGTGTGCCACCAACATCGATGGTTAGATAGTGAGACATAGGCTACTCCTTTAATTGTTCTTTTCTTCATTTTACCATAAATGGAATGCTAAAAATAACCTCTTTTGAGCATTATTTTGGCGCTGATTGATCTTTTTGAGTTTTTAGTTGCTTGGAGGTCTGACCGTAATATTTTACCAAGGCCCTATCTAGCGTTCTTAGGCCACTAAAACCGCACTCTAAGGCAATCTGAGTTGCAGTCATTTTTCCGTCCTTTAATAGCGGTAAAGCATGCTTGGAGCGAACATAGTTGAGGTATTGCACAACGGTCATGTTCATATACTCCTTGAAAAAACGACTGAGATGCTCCTTGGAGAGGTAAAAATGATCTGCAATAGACTGTAAATCCAACTCCACTTGATAATGCTCCTCAATGTAAAATTTGATTTCTCTAAGCCGCTCTTTTTGCTTATCGTCATGTTTGTCTGTCAAATGGAGTTGACGTTTTACCATAAAATGGTTGATCAAAATTTCTAATATCTCCAATAAGACAATCGTCTTCCGTAAATTCTGATCTGTTTTATGAAGGCAGGCAATGGAGGTTAGCTTTTCTTGTAAGAGTTGATAAGCAGGGTGGTCCTTGACCTCCAAATCATTCAAGACAAATTTATACTGATTAATGGTTGGGACATAGGTTTGAATGAGGTGATAGGGAAAAATAATCGTCAAGGCACAGGAATCTTTGCCAGGTTCATGAAAGGTTTGGATGCTGTGAATTTCCGTAGAATTGACAACTAAAATCTGGCCAGGACAAGTCTTGTAGGACTTCCCTGCAATGAAAAAATTAGCAATCTGCCCACAAATTGTATAACTTAATTCCACGGACGAATGCCAGTGAGGCTCTATATAGGCGTATTGATTCTCCTCATGCAAGTAAACCCAAGCTGGGAGGTTGTTGTCAGGAACAACAATTTCGTGCTTTAGTTTGACCACTGTTATACCCCTCACTTTGATTTAGCTACTCCTATTATAGCATGGAAAACTCAGAAAATAATATTTATCTTAGCAGAAGTTAATCCAATATTCTTTAGCTTAATTGTCACCGCTCATATCAAAAAACAGAGATGTCCCCTCTAAGAGTTTCATCTCTGTTTTTCATTAAGAACTTCTAAGGCCACTTTAACAATATTCTACTCATTCCTTTTCTTGCGAAAAAGACTGGTTAAGCTAGCCATAAGGAAGCCTAAACTGATTGGGAGTAGACGAGGGGTATCACCTGTTTTAGGAAGTGAGTTAGCATTTGCTTTAGTTTCCATTTTTAGACTGGTTTCCTCACTAAATGGAGAAACCTGGTTTGGTAGCATGCTAGCAGAAGCGCTTTCGTTCTGTTGCAACATGACTTGTTTTAAGGTTTTTGGATTAACAGCACTATCTCTCAATGGCTCTGAGTCTTGTTTCTCAAGAGCTCTTGTCTCAGATTTCGTTTTCTTCAGAGGAGTTTCCTTTATTCTTTCTGGCGTCCTGATATGGTCTCCCACTTCGGGGCTCTGGTCATGTTTAACCTTGTCTGAAGTCCATTTGAGATTAAAGTACTGGTAACGATTTTCTTTTTGAACTAGCAACTGTGCCATATGCACACCATCTTGCTGATTTGCCAAGGATAACTCTAAAAGCTGAATACTGTATCCTGGAGTCAGGCGTGTTAGTTCCTTCATCAGATCCAATTCGCTCACAATGCCTTCCCCCTTAAAATTCTCAAAGAGAGAACGAACATCAAGATCATTGGTAAATGTATGGTCAACCTTTTTAGGCATTTCAGCTGGTGGGGATTGTCTCTGGTCTGAACTTTCCATTTTAATAGATGGATCTACTTTGACTCTAAAGGTATAGGTCTGGGTATTTTTAAGATGATCAGATACTTTAATTTTAACATAATCACCATCTTCAAGTTGTTTTTCGTAATTCCACTGGCGTTTATTGTGATGATAGAAATCCCCGAATTCTCCAGGCTTGAGTACACTGTCTACCATATCACCGTTAATATAGAGCTTCCACCCCTCTTGTCCGTCTTCTATGGTTCCGGATAACTTGACCTTGCCATCTGGGGTAAAAATGGTACCGTCTCGGTCATTGTCAGTTGGGAGGGTTAGGTTTTGATTATCAAAGGTGACTGTGGGAATCTGACTATCCAACTTCACAGCATAACCACGAGAAAAAATTCTTTTATCCCCGTTATAGACGGTCACGTTTATCTGATTTGAACCTTCAAAGACTGGAACCTTAACCTCTCTACGATAGCCCGGTTGTTTTTGATCATATTCGTAAGTCTTAGTCCAAGTGGGTTCTGTAAATCCGATTCCCTTAGCGACGTTATGTAGAGGATTAGTATTAGTGACATGAACGCGCTGGCCTTTTTTGACATGAAGTCTGTAGATCCGATAATATCGTCCATCTTCTTCATGCCAAATTTTACCACTTCGATTTCCTTCTAAATAACCGAGTGTATTATCGTCGTCATGGAAATCAGAACCACTCTCGAATTCGTTCGGGTTTTCTTGCTCTACTTCCTCTTCGAATTCGTCCTCCTCTTCAAAGTCAAGATCGTCTTCTAAATCGTTATCTTCCTTTTTATCTAGACTAGCAAGGCCATATCGACGTCTACGCCATTTCCTTGGTTTAGAAGGTTTCCTAATATTTTCTTTATCATCTTCAGCTGTTGTGCTATAAGATACTTCCAACTTTGTCAAGTCAAAGAGTGTTTTATTGTCACCATAATCAACAGCAGCCAATTCGACGTCGTCACTAATATCACTTTTTTCTATATGGTAATAGCCATCTGAAGAAGGTTCAATTACTTTAATGGTATCCCCATCTTTCTCTAAGGTCACTCGGTGAAGATTCGGATCCGTGATTTTCAAAATCACTTTATCTTTTATGTCTTCTTTAATAGCAACGGCAACAGTTGGTGAAGTGTTATCAATCTTAAACGGTATGTAAGTATACTGCCAAGGTCGACCTTCTTCCAAACGTGCTCGGATACGAATGTAATATTGTCCTTCTCCCAGAGGAACTTCGTCATTTATTTTAGGATCAAATACCGTCCCCGTCCACTCTAAATCAGGATCAGGCTCATTATAAGGCTCTAAGTAGTGTTGGAGCTTTTCCTTATGGGCACTGTTCAAGAATTTTAGTGGGTAGTGACTCCTTTTTAAAACTTTCAATATCTTAGCTGAGGACTCGTCATTGGAATCTACCACCTCAACAACAGTCTCTTGTGCATGGCGCATAGCCATTAATCTCAGACGCATTTTAGCATGATCACTGATACCGCCTCGCGACTGTAGGACATAGAGCTTAGGATTTGAAGTAATTTGAGAGGGATCTTTTTTCCATTGCTCATAATCTGTTCCCCAAGGCACATAATCAAAGACCTCGTGGCGGCCTGTTGGATGACCTTTGACAAAACCAGTCATCTTAGTTTTACTATCTTTTTCCCAAGCCGGAGGATCAATGATTTTTTCATCGTTCCAATTGCCATAAAATCCTGTATAAGGAATATTGAGATTAGGTTGGTCTGAATTTAGGGATTGGAAATAGATATATCCCTCAACAAATTCATTTTTTTCTGCTTTGCCAACTTCTAGAGTCATTGGTAAGGTTACCTGACTATTTGGAGCGATTGTAACCATTCTAGCCGTTTTGAGATTGGCTCCCTCAATCTTACGTGAATGAATTGTTTCTATTGCTTGCGTTTGACCATACATTTGACGATTATGAGGATAAAGAACACTTCCTAGAACATAACCTGGTTTGATAAGGAAAGTCTGTGTCTCATTAGACAAATTTTTCATGACTATAGAGAAGTCTTTTTTAGCTGTTTCAAAGTCTTTTAGAGAAATTGCGCCTTTATTATTGTCAAACGTGACTAGAACGTTGGTTTTGAGAGCTTTTTCCACATTGACAGCTCCCGCACCTTGGCGTCTTGGTGAGTATTCCAAGATGTCCTTTCCTTCTGGGACAGTATAATCTTGAAGGACATCTGTTGTGTTCTGGAATAAAATTTTATTTAATTCTGGTAAGGATAGACCTTCAACTAGTTGACCGCCAGTCTTTAGTAAGGTTTTGGTATGAGGAAGTAACATAGCGCTGGCTCCAGCAACATAAGGGGAAGACATGGATGTGCCACTAAGATTAAAGTAACTATTCCCGTTACCAGTTGAGTAAATATTTTCGCCAGGAGCAACCACATCTGGTTTCATCTCCAGCGTCCCAGCCACTCCCCATGAGCTAAATCCGGAAATACCTGGATGGTCGAATACTTTTGTAAGAACGGGTTGTGTCTGGAAAATCAGTTCTTCTTTTTTCGGCTGTTCCTGTTTTTTAAGGTAATCTTTTAAAAGGGCTCCATCTTTTTCAGAGATACTCACTGCCCATGTTTTTTGAAATTGTCCCTTATAGTCATCTAGAAGAGTACTCCTGATTTCGGGAACAGTCTGATAGTTCCCCAGAGTGGTTGGGCTAGCTGCATTAATTAGAATAATGCCTTTAACATTTTTGCGCATCAAATCAGTTAGCTTGGTGAATAAATTCTCCTGATCCCTCCGAACGATAACAATTTTATCGGCTAGGTCTGGGAGGTTTGGAGATGCTTCTAAATCATATAATTCTTCTTGAATTTTAAATGCCTTGCTTTTCTTTTTGTCGAATAAGCTATAGTTATGCCAATTAATATCTTCATAAGGAAGATCTAAATGGCCAACTTTTAAATGAGGGAGATGCATATGGGTGTGATAATATGAGCCGACACCAATGACATGAGGGTTTGCTGCTACGGCAACAATGGCAGAATCATCTTTTTGTGGATAGGCAGAATCAACACGTCTATCAAAGGTATTGCTTGTATTAGATGATCCTGCATTTCCCATTGATGCTGTGATAATAATTCCTTTCTCCGCAGCTCTTTTAAAGGCTTCATACCAAACATCGTCTTTTTGTCCGGTACCATCGCTACCGATACTTAGACTAACAATGTCAGCTCCTCTTTTAATAGCATCTTCTAAAGCAAAAAATTGATGATCTTCTTGAAAACCTTCAACATTAGAGTAACTCCAAGTTCTGTACGCTAAAAGTTGAGCGTTAGGTGCCATTCCTTTAAAACCATCCAGTTTGTTCCCAGCAAGTATGCCCGCAATGTGCATCCCATGCTCAGATGAATTATCTAATAAGTCATTGTCTCCGCCCATAAAGTCAAAGGCAAAGGGGACCTTACGGTTAAACCCAGGTGCTACTTCTTTTATCTTTAAGTCTTGATCAGTGACATCATCGTCTAGTCGCATGATTTCATGATTTTGATCAATCCCAGTATCAATTGTTGCAATCACAACACCACGTCCATCCAAAGGAAAAGTTCCTTCGACGGCTTGCTGCTGACGAATCGTTTGAGCTTGATCATTCAAATGTTTAAGCTCTTTTGTAATCAGAGCGTCATCCTTCATCCCATTAGGGGATTCAGAAGAGAGTCCATCTTTGAATGAATTTCCCTCAGATGATGATAACTTACCGGCTTCATAATATTTTTCATCTGATGATACTACTTCACTCGTTTTAGAAGAAGCTGCATCCTCAATCATAGATGAATTTACTTTGTTAACGTCTGCAATCTCTGTCGAAGTATTATTGTAGCTAACCACAATCTCTGATTCTTCATTTAAACCATCAGCCTGAACGTGATGTTCTGTTAAAGCACTGGTCAATAAGACCATTGCAGAAGTTGTTAATATCAATGTTTGTTTTCTGTTTTTTGGGATCTTTTCGTCCATAATTCCTCCTTGTGTTTCTTATTAATGATCATTTTCGACTCTTTCTTTACTGTTTCTTACGCTTCCTCCTCGTCTAATCACTAAAAGTTAACAGCTAGAAAATGCCAATTCATCTAGCTCTTAATCTATCATATCGCGAACTTTCTAAAATTTCAAGAAAAAATTAACTTAGATTAAAAAATAAATTAATCAACCATAACAAATAAGATGGTTAAATTTTACAGATTTATGGATAGAAAAAAGCCTTGCCAAATGGCAAAGCTTTTAAAGCTGCTACGGATGGACTTGATTGGCCACTGCTTCTTCTGCAGGGGCAGTTAGATCGGTCTGACTAGGAGCTGTTGCACCACCTGCTGGTGTCTGTTGATTAACAGTGGTTGGCACATGGCTGGCCCAAGCTCCATTACTTACACCCAGATAGACATGGTAGGCCATTGGGATAGGTGTCTCGTACTCGCTTTGTTCAACGACTGTCCCGCGCGGCTGGGCAGAATCCACCCAATAGGTCTCATAAGTCACTTCGGCTGAACGCGATTGGAATTCGTCAAAGAAATATTTGGCTAATTCACTGGCATTTTTCCCGCGCAGGTCTTTGAGATAAGGCATGCCCTGAGAGTAAATCACAACGACATTTTTACTTTCTTTTTCTGTCAGTTGTTTTCCTGCCTCAATGCTCTGTGAAATCAAGGTTCCGTAGCGGAGGTTGGGGTTGAACTGGTATTTGACCGTGACGGTCAAACCAGGTGCGCTGCCAGCAACATCTGGTGATAATGTGGCAAAGTCAGGCACTGCAACCCCCTTGCCTGCTGAAATAAAGACTTCAAAGGCATCTTTTTTAGAAATCTTGTCACCTGGCTTCAGAGACTGAGACAAGACATTGCCGATAGGAGTCGTCTCATTGGCCTGATCGGTGTAAGTGACTTTGAGCTCATTTTTCTTGGCCCAAGCTTCGACATCCGTCTTAGTCTTACCTGCAAAGTCTGGGATCTCGATATTTTTCTCTAGCTTTTCTTGACCACGCGAGTAATAAAGGGTTGCCTTATTGCCTCGTTTATAGTCCTGGCTAGTCACACCTGATGAGGTGATATCTAGGCGGATAAAGCGATCAGCCGCTACCGTCTCATCAAATTCACGCTTGAGAATCAGATTTTCAGCCTTGTGGTCTGCAATCCATTTTTCAGCCTGGGCAGTGGTCATCTTAGAGAAATCTGGCAAGGCAAGGACCTCATCAGGATCAGCCCCAAGTGAGACGACTAAGTTGACCGTGCTGCCTTTTTTGACGGATTTGCCAGGTTTCACGGCTTGGGAAATAACCTGATTGACGTCTTGGTCCAGACTAAATTCTTGCTCCAAGGCAAAATCAAGGTTGTGCTTGACACCCCAAGCTCTAGCTTCTGTTACAGGCTTACCAGTAAAATCAGGCATGGTCACACGTGTTAGTTTGAAATAAAGAAAGATGCAGGCTAAGAGCCCCAATAACCCCAATCCACTCCAAATCAGATACTTCTTCTTCTGCCGTTTGTGGTAGGTTGGATCAACCTCATAATCGTCACTAACTTCATACCGTTTGGTTGTCCGTGTCGGACGGGATGTCCTGCGTGAATGGAGGTGAGCTGGCTGATCAGAAACGGATGGCTCTGCTTCCATTTCAACGCTATCAGGTGTCTCACTGACGGAAGGAGTTGGTTCTGTTACCTGAGCTTCTGGTCTCCTTTCTGGCTCTGCCATCGGAGGCTCCTTTGACATTAGGGACTTAGCTTCTTGTTTAGAGGGGATTTTTTGATCGTTTTCTAGCAGCTCATCGTAATTCTGACCAGAAAATTTGGATAGAAAATCACTCATGGATGCTTAATTTTCCTTTATGCAGGTAAAGAATCTGGTCGCTTTGATCCGCGATTTCTTTGGCATGGGTCACGACGATGACGCATTTTTGATGCTCGTGAGCCAGTTTTTTGAAAATGTCTACAATTTCAGCTTCCATTTCCTCGTCCAAGTTTCCTGTCGGTTCATCGGCTAGGATGATGTCAACATTGGTGGCTAGGGCGCGTGCAATGGCCACCCGCTGCTGTTCTCCCCCTGACAATTGATTAACCAGTCGGTCAGCCTTGGTCTTATCGAGGCCAATATAATCCAAAAGATTGTAGGCCACATTGACCTTGTCAGCAGGAAGGGAATTGGCGGTGATGTCCATGGGAACCAGAACATTCTCTACCGCTGTCATATAAGGAATGAGGTTGTATTGCTGGAAGATAATCCCGATTTTATCCCTTCTAAAGGATTGGTAGCCGATTTCCTTGATATCTTTGCCGTCATAGAGCACCTGTCCTTCTTTGGGTTCATCGAGAGCGCTCAGTAAGGAAAGAAAGGTCGTTTTACCAGAGCCAGACTGGCCCAAAATAGTATAGAAAACCCCTTTTTCAAATGTGACAGAGGTATCCTTTAAGATGGTTCGACGTTGCTCTCCATCTTGGTAATAGTAACTCAACTGTTTCGTTTCTAATATAGCCACAAGCAGGTCCTCCTTACATCATGATTTTCTTGGGATTGAGCCTGAGAATGTAAGCTAACGGAGCCAGGGTTGCCAAGAGAGTCGTCCCTAGACCGACAGCATACATCAAGACAATATAAAGTGGCGTTAGCGTTACCTTATAGGCGGCGATGACATCCTCAGTTGTGTAGTTGGTCTGTGCGAGTGGGCCAAACATGTAATAAGTCATCCCGCCGTCATTCATTGCTTGGTTCTCTAACTGTTGTTGAATCAGACTACCAGATAGGCTATTGGCTAAAAGATTTCCGGTTAATACAGCTAGACTAACGGCTACAAATGAAATCAGGAGAACTTCAACTAGGATTTGACCGAATACTTTGCCCTTTTGTTCTCCAAAGGACAGGTAAATGCCTAATTCATGCTTACGGTCACGCAGGAAGAGCAAGACAACCAAGGTGATGATCAAAATCGCTGCCAAAATCGCAACCCAGAGAACATAGCCTGCCATCTTAGACATGGCCTGAACGGGAGCTGCAATCGTATCGTACTGGTCCGACGAAGCCATAATGGTGTAATATTTAGGGACCAGCGGCATATTTTCTTCTTTAAATTTGGCGACGTCTTCTGGTCTTTTCAGGACATAGACAGGGCTGTAATATGGTGAAGTATCCACTTCTTCTCCCTGCTCAGCTATTATAGTGGACTTCTCAAAGAAGACTTGCATGATATCAACAGCCAGCTGATTTGGGGCATAAATGGTATTGGCCTGCATTTGCTCAGACATAGCTTTGTTAAACTGATCTGGACTGTTCTGGGAAGTGTCAGCACCATCTTTTGTCGCTGGTTCAGAAGACTTGCTGTCGAAGATACCCACGATTTCGATAGGGAATTCGCCTAAAAGGGTAGCACTTGACTCAGAACTTTCGCCGCTAGCACCATAGTTCACCTCAAAGTTCCCAAAATTAACAGTATCACCGACCTTGATATTATTAAGCTCAGCGACTTGCTTGGAGATAAGGCCAACGTGTTTTCCGCTATCCACCTCTTCTTGGGTCAGGACGCGACCGTCTACAAGGCTGATTTTCTTTTCTTCAATGTCAAGGATGTTAGGATATTGGACACCATGGACACTAAAGGCGTAGTATTTTTGCTCAGGGGTGTTAAAACCGCCCATGCTACCACTTTCTTCTTGCTCCTTGATAAACTCTGGCACAAAATACTCTAATTCCTCTGAACCAAGACTGGCTGTAGTGCTGTAATCATAGTATTTCACATAAGGGGACTGGGCAATCTGCTGAATAATGTCAGGTGTTATGCGAGAATCAAAGCTAAAGTTGCTATCCTTAGCATACTCCTTTTGAAGGGCTTCACCGTCAACTTCAAGCGTCGCAATAGCCCCCATGCTGTACTTGATTTTTTCTTCAACACGCTTGCTGGCCTGCTGAATAGAGATGGCCCCAGCAATCACATTGGCGATGATAAAAACAATGGCAAAGAGTAAGAGTGACTTACCTTTTCGCCTGCTGACACTGAGCCAGGCACGTTTTAAAAAGTTCATGAATGGTCCTCCTTTTTGATGATATAGAAATCGTTTACAGTTATTTTACACCTTTTATCCTTATTTTTCAAGGATTGGTCTAGAAATTTCCAAATTTAGTTTGCATAATTTTTATTATGTCCTAAAAACTCTTCTTCAACCATTTTCGATCAAAGATTCTCTCTTCAACCAATCGCTCTGCTTCTTCGATCGCTATCCAGGCAATCCTTTCCACTTCACTTGTCTGGATAAGGAGGTTCTTCTTAGCCTGTTCAGGAATCAGGGCCTTGTAATAATGCATGATGCACTTGATATCAGGCCGGACCTCATAACCCAGATAGGAAAAATCCAAATCATGAAGGGATAGTTCTTCTGCTACTTCTCTGGAAATGGCCTGCTCAGGACTTTCACCAGCTAACAGTGACCCGCCAGTAAAAATGTCCCAAATTCCAGGGGAAGTTTCTTTTGAAAAAGACCGTTGCTGAACCAAGAGTTGCCCCTCTTGATCATAGAGCAAGCCATTGACACAGGCATGATACTGACCGACTTTTAGTTCTTGCACGCGGCTTCGCTCAATGGTCTGTCCTGTTTTTTGATTCCTTTGGTCATAAATATCCCAGATTTCCATCAGGTCCTCCATTCGTCATAGGCTTGTCCAGACATGGCTTTTTGAACAGCGATTTTCCGATCAGGAATCATTTTAGGTGGGAGCTGGTCGATAGCAAACCAAGCTAGCTCAGCGTTTTTGCGACTTTCCATGATTTGAGGCTGTCCTCTGAACTGTTTAACCGAAAAATAGAGATAGAGGTAGGGAAAATCGTCTGCTTGCCCTACTCGGTGGACTGTGTGGACGAGCTCAAGGTCTTCTAGCGATACTTCAATCGCTAGTTCCTCACGGCATTCTCGCAGCACAGCTTCTCTGGCGGTCTCCCCGGCATCGATATGCCCCGTCCCAGCCAAGTCCCAATAACCATCCATGTATCCCGTATTTTGCCTCCGATGCAGGAGAATTTGTCCCTCTGAGTTGAAAATCATCGGAAAAATAGCAGCGTAGAGTTTAAAGTGTTCCTTTCTCATCTTGCCCTCCTCTCTTTGGTGAAAGGGTAACGGTGGTTCCCTGTTCGACCTCGCTTTCGACAGTGATGGCCAGTTCTAAATCATCCAGAACTTTCTTGGCCATGTAAAGCCCCAGACCAGTTGACTTGTGGTATTTATGGCCATTAAAACCAGTGAAGCCCTCATCAAAAAGTCTAGGCAAGTCTTCTGCGAGAATCCCGATGCCTTGATCTTTAATTTGAATCCCCCTATCGTAAAGGGAAATCGTAATCCTGCCTTCGGGCCTGCTGTACTTGATAGCATTGTCAATCAGCTGGCTGAGGGCAAAGGACAGCCACTTGGCATCTGAATTGACCTGCCAATCCCCTTCAATATGGACAGACAAGTCTTTACTTAGGCACTGCACCCGATAGTCTTTGATGATTTGACTGACCAAGGGTTTGACCTGGAGGCTTTCAAAGCGAAAGTCATCGGTTTTGTCCTGAAACTTAAGGTAAGTCAGTAAAATGGTCAAGTAGTGGTCAATGTTTTGGACCTGGCTGGCCACTTGCTGAGGTTTTAACTTTTCTGTCTGTACCAAGAGGTCCAGGCTAGCCAAGGGGACCTTAATCTGATGCCCCCACATCTTAATCAAGGCTTTCAGTTGGTTGAGTTCTTGTAGGAGCTCATCTATTTGATTCTGGGCCTCTTGTCGCTCCATTTGGAGGGCTTCTTGAGCAGCCATGACCAAGGGACTAGAAGATAATTGAGGCTCATTACTGGCTATTGGATGACTCAGTTGGTACCATTGCCGCCTAAAGCGAATCAAGGCGCCTAGCATGAAAAGAATGAATAAGGTGACGGCAAAGATTAGGGCATTGGCAAAATAAGCCATGGGCAAGCGATAGAGCCAAAAGGTGAGGAGAAAAAGACAAGCTAGGGCCAGGTAGAGGGCTAACCAAGGTCTGTATTCTTTTAAAAACTTACCAATCACGGAATTAAAAAACCTACCCCTCTAATGGTGTGAATCTCTTCAAATGCCACTTGGCGCAACTTTTTGCGCAGTCGTGTCATATTGACATTGAGCGTGTTTTGATCAATAAAATCATCGTTTTCCCAGAGCTTATCCAGCAATTTTTCCTTGGAGACCAACTGGCCTTTCTGGCTAAGAAGGATGTGGAGAATCTTATTCTCTGTCGGAGACAGTTGAACCCGTCCCTCCGGTCCAGAAAAGTCTCCGTCTAGGCTGAGCCGATAAGCGCCAACGACCAACTCTGTCTCGGTATAGTCTTGACTGCGACGCAAGAAGGCGGCAATTTTAGCCTCTAAAACTGAAAGAGAAAAGGGTTTGGCGATAAAGTCATCCGCCCCCATATTGAGAGCCATGATGGCATTCATCTCCTCATTGGCACTGGAAATGAAGACAATTGGAACCTTGGTGAATTTGCGAATTTCCGTTGTCCAATAAAAGCCATTAAAGTAGGGCAGGGTGATGTCCATCAGAATCAAGTCGGGTGCTGCTTCTTCAATCTCTTGTTTGACAGAGCGAAAATTAAGCACACTGACAAATTGATAACTAGCTTTAAAATGGTCTTTCAAGGATTGGACGATAACCGGATCATCTTCTACTACAAAAATCGTTTTCATACTCTTATTTTACAAAAAAGTGGCATCCTCTGCCACTTTTTGCCTACCTTTCAATGATTTTGTAATAGGCACGACTGGTTAATCGGTAAATGATAAAATATAGGGAGATAAAACCAAACATCGTGATTCCTGTCATTTGCAGTAAAATCTTATGATCTAGAATTCCCATTTCTCTAATGATCCGCCCCATCAGAAAGAGGGCAAAAGACACATGAGAAACACTGACGATTAACGGAAGGAAGAAGATGATCCAGACCTGGCTACTGATCGTCTTTTTAACCATCTTAGGACTCATTCCAATCTCCTGCAAGACCTTATAGGCTTTTTTATCTTCGTAGCCCTCAGAGATTTGCTTAAAGTACATGATGAGGCAGGCACCCAGCAGAAAGGACATGCCGATGATAAACCCGATGAAGATGAAGGTTCCGGTAAAGGAGAGGTTATCTTGAATACTTTCTTCTCTATTATTGAGAAGATAGGTATAGTCCCGATCTTGGGCCGTTAGCTTCTGCAACTGCTGGTATTGAGCGTCAGATAGCTGGACAGTCGTGCTATAGGATAGAGGAAGACTCTGTTCAGCATTTGGATCAGGAGCATAGCCTTTGCTGATGGCATAAGTCAGCACAAATTCCTTGAGCACTGCCAGGTCTTTAACCACTATCAGGGCATAGGTCGTTGGCCCCATGTAGAGGTTTTGACGGATGGAGGTGGCCCTTATGGGTTTGACTGCATAGGCAACTTCCTCACCGATAGCGATGGTTTGGGTTTTTAAATCCTTGGAAAAGGTTTGATGGTAGTAACCGACCGTCTGGTCATCCAGGTCCAAGTCAACCCCCTCAAGCCGCTTGTATTCTTCTGCTGTAATGATTATTAACTGCACTCGATTAACGACCCTATAATCCTCAGCAGTTGCCAGGTCTACCACTTCAGTGTTGGTCAGAGAAGGGTACTCGTCATAATGTAGGATACTAGACCAGCTGTCGGGTTGGGGATCTATTTTTGCCAAAAGAGCTTCTATTCCCTCTTCTGCTTTTTCCTTATCAGCAATAAAGATCTGCCGAATGACCGTATTTTTGTCCTTAGGGTACTGCTGATCAACACTAGCAGACACCATGAAGTAGATGGTGCTGGTTGCGATAAGGGTCACCATAACCATAGTGGCCAAGATAGTGATATTGCCTAGACCAAAAGCGTTTTGCTTCATTCGGTAAAGCATCTGCGAGACAGGGATAAAATGCTGGCGCTTGTAGAAATACGTCTTGTTTTGCTTTTGCTTTTTCAAAAACCAAGTGGTAAAACTGACAAAGAAGAGATAAGTGCCAAAGATGACCGCTAAAACGGCTAAAAAAATTAGCTTCAGATAGTCTTCATTGAAATTAGAGGCGTCTTTGACAGCAAAGACATAGGCAGAGATAATCAGGATGACCCCAAATAAGCCTAAAAAGACATTGCCCTTGGGTTCTTTTTCTCCCTTACGGCTCGTAGACAACATTTCAAGCGAGGACAATCTACCGATATGCCAACCTGTCAAAGCGATTAAACTGATAAAAATAGCTGCAAATAGGAGAACAGATAGATGATAACCGCTGGGCTGGATGGCTAGGTGGAAACCGTCTATTTGTAGCAGATTGACTAAAATCAGATAGAGAAACTTGGCCAAGACAGTAGCCAGCACTATCCCAAACAAGATGACCCCAAATCCAACCAGAGCCAACTCGATACTGGCAATGGTAGCTATCCGCTTGCGGTTCATCCCTAGAACATTGTAGAGGCCGAATTCCTTGAAGCGTTGTTTGATCAAAAACCGATGGCTGTAGGTCACAATAATGGCGGAAAATATGGCAATGACCCAGAAGGCGAATTTTAGTAAGGTTGGTGTGGTTCGTCTTTCCTGAACATCTGGCGACAGCCAGATCAAATTGATAGTGTTGAGCAAGACAAAGAGGGTGACACTGGAAAGAACAAAGGGGGCATAGGCTTGATAGGCCTTTTTCAAATTGCCCAAGGCAAGTTTTAGGAAGAACATCTACTCACCTCCTAAGAGACTGGTCATTGCAAGTGAAATCGTTTTGTAAAATTCCGCCTGTGTCTGGCTACCACGGTAGAGTTGATGGAAAATCCGGCCATCTTTAATAAAGAGAACACGCCCAGCGTGACTAGCCGCCATACTAGAATGCGTCACCATGAGAATAGTCTGCCCTCCAGTATTGATGGCCTCAAAGATCCGCATTAAGTCTTCTGAATTGCGATAGTCCAAGGCGGCTGTCGGTTCATCAGCTAGAATCAGTTGCGGATTGGTAATCAGAGCTCTGGCAATGGCTACACGCTGTTGCTGACCACCAGATAGCTCAAAAGGACGCTGATCTAATAAAGCTTCAATCCCTAGTTTACGAGCTAAGTCTGGCAGGCGCGCTTCCATTTCTTGGGGAGGCTGATTACTCAAGACCAGAGGCAAGAAAATATTATCTCGGATAGTCAGATTATCCAGCAAGTTGAAATCCTGAAAGACGAAGCCTAGGTTGTTAAGGCGAAAATCTGCCAACTCGCCTTCCTTGATATGGCTGATACTCTGGCCGTTTAGGATGACTGTCCCTGAACTTGGCCGATCCAAGGTAGCTAAAATGTTGAGCAAGGTCGTCTTCCCAGACCCTGATTCTCCCATAATAGCGACAAATTCGCCTTTTTCGACCTGAAAATGAACGTCTTGTAAGGCTTGAACCTCTGTCTTAGAAAATCGCGTTTTGAAAACCCGTTTCAAGTGTTTGGCTTGTAAAAACATGGTGCTTCCTCCTTAGATAGTCCTTGCTTCATCTATTGTAGCAAATTTATAGTTCTATTGTAAGGGATTTCGGAGACTATTGTACTTACAGCTGCTTTCTCTTCACTTACAAAATTGTAAGATTAATAGTTTTAAGCAAGCAAAACTCTGGATTTGTAATCGATTGCATTTTTGTGTTTCTATGTTATCATAGATGTGTGAAGGCAGTGATTATCTCATAGTAGGAAGGAGAATGCTCAAAGATAACTAACACTATCAAATTTTTTATAACCGCCATAGCCTATTTTCTCCTTATGGCCATGTTAAAGCATCTTTTTCACTTAGAAAATCGCTGGTGGATTTCCATTGGTCTTCTGATTGGGACTTATCTGGGTCACAAATGGTTTAGCAAGAAATAAGACCATCCAATAGCTAAAACACAAGGAACGGTTGACTTGATACATGACAAGCCTACTGCTTCCTTGTGTTTTTAACTGTTCGACATTCTGTAGTGCTTATCCCCTTTTCACAGAATAGCCCGAGAAATCCCAAACCTCACTAACGAGTCCCTCGTAAAATTCCGGTTCGTGACAAACCATGAGAATACTTCCCTTATAGGCTTTTAAGGCGCGTTTGAGTTCATCCTTGGCATCCACATCCAAGTGATTAGTTGGTTCGTCCAAAATAAGAACGTTACTTTCCTTGTTTTGGAGTTTACAGAGGCGAACCTTGGCCTGCTCACCTCCACTTAACACGCGGACATTGCTTTCGATATGCTTTGTGGTCAGACCACACTTGGCAAGAGCTGCGCGGACTTCAGCCTGATTCATGTAGGGGAAAGTGTCCCAGATCTCATTGAGGCAAGACTTGTCAGCATCGCCAGACATCTCCTGCTCAAAATAACCAATTTCGAGAAACTCTCCGCGTTCAACCTGACCTTCTAGGGGTTGGATTAGCCCCAACAAACTCTTCAGCAGGGTTGTTTTTCCGATACCATTTGATCCTGTAATAGCAATTTTTTGCCCGCGCTGCATTTCTAGGCTTATGGGCTGAGTTAGCGCCTGATCATACCCAATCACCAGATTATCCGTTTTGAAAATGTAGCGCCCTGGTGTCCTCGCTGGTAAGAAATGAAATTCTGGCTTCGGACGTTCTTGCACCAATTCAATCATTTCCATCTTGTCTAGTTTCTTTTGGCGAGACATGGCCATGTTACGAGTAGCAACCCGTGCTTTATTTCGAGCAACGAAATCTTTGAGATCTGCAATCTCCTTTTGCTGGCGATTGTAAGCCGCCTCTATCTGAGCCTTTTTCATCGCATAAACTTCCTGGAACTTGTCATAATCTCCAACATAGCGGTTGAGTTGCTGGTTATCCATATGGTAAATCAGGTTAATCACACTATTGAGGAAAGGAATATCGTGGGAAATCAAAATAAAGGCATTTTCATAGTCATTGAGGTAACGGCGGAGCCATTCAATATGTTCAGCATCCAAATAGTTGGTCGGCTCATCCAAAAGGAGGATATCAGGTTTTTCAAGCAGAAGTTTAGCCAGCAAAATCTTGGTCCGCTGCCCACCAGATAGCTCTGTCACGTCTGAATCCAGACCAAAGGCCGTAATTCCTAAGGCGCGTGCAACTTCCTCAACCTTGCTATCAACGATGTAAAAATCATTTGATTCCAAAAGGTCTTGCAATTCGCCCGTCTCTTCCATCAATTCAGCCATCTTGGTATCATCTGCGTCAGCCATTTCCATATAGGCTTCCCCGAGGCGTGCTTCATACTCATAAAGATAGGCAAACGCACTACGCAAGACATCACGGATGGTCATGCCTGATTCCAAAACGGTATGTTGGTCTAAATAGCCAACCCGCACACGCTTGCTCCACTCGACCTTGCCTTCGTCTGGTTGGAGTTTACCTGTGATGATGTTCATAAAGGTAGATTTTCCTTCGCCATTGGCACCAATAAGGCCAATATGCTCCCCTTTTAAGAGGCGGAAAGATACATCATCAAAAATCGCACGCTCTCCAAAACCGTGGGTTAAATGTTCAACCGTTAAAATACTCATAATCTCTAAAATCCTTCTGATAATCTGGCTAGTCAATCTAGTAACCTCTACTATTTTACCCTATTTTACTAGTTTTGTCTGGACAAATTCTCAAAAATGTTTCCCTAAATTAAGAAAAACCTTCCACTGGGAAAGGTTTTTCTTATAAGAATCAATCCGCCATGATAATGGCAAGAACGATATAAATACCAATTGCCGTTCCTCCAAAAAAAGCACCGATGATAAAGCCTAGACGAACATTGTCGGATTTCAGTCCGAAATACTCCGCCAAGCCACCACAAACGCCTAGAAATCTCCTATCGGTACGCGAAACAACTAATTTTTTGTTCATGTCAATTCTCCTTTTCTTTTTGTATCATTATTATAACACAACGATATTCAAAAGCAAGTCAAAACTAGACTGCAAAGCTTACACTTTTGCAAGGTTACCAAAGTCCTTTAAAAGAGTATGTTCCTCTATGATGATTGAGAAAAATAGCAAGTTCTGCAAGATTTTTAGGCGCTCGTGTTCCTACCCCGAAAGCTAATAATTCGATGTTGACATAGTAAGCAAGGCGTGCCACAATAAGAGTCGGTTCTTCTCCTTTTTCGAGCGCCTTGGCTGCCTCAAACAGAGCTTCTTGGCAGTTCTGCGTCAATTGATGACGGTCATGGTTGTAGACTGTGGCGACCAATTGGAAGAAACGTTTGCGATCAACGGGAGTCACCTTGAACACCCCCTTAAATAGAATAGTTTTCTATAAAGTTAGTCAAATCTCCCAATGCTCGTTCTGCAATGGCTTCGTAGCGTTCTTTTTTATCCCGAATCCGTGGCCCTTCTAGTTCTTTGATAATGCCAAAGTTAACGTTCATCGGCTGGAAGTGCTTGCTCTCAGCATGGGTCACATAATAAGGCAAGCTGCCGATGGCAGTTGTCTCTGGGAAGAAGGCGGGTTCTTCTCCTTTGAAAAGGCGAACGGCATTGATGCCAGCCACTAGACCACTCGCTGCGGATTCCACATAGCCTTCGACACCTGTCATCTGACCTGCAAAGAAAAGATTGGGTTGCTTGGTTGATTGGAAGGCTTGGTTAAGAAGGTTTGGAGAGTCCATGTAAGAATTTCGATGCATGACACCGTAACGAACAAACTCTGCATTCTCAAGTCCTGGAATCATCTGGAAGACCCGTTTTTGCTCGCCCCATTTGAGGTGAGTTTGGAACCCTACAATATTATAAAGACTGCCTGCTGCATTGTCCTGGCGAAGCTGGACAACTGCATAGGGGGTCTTAAACTCACCGTCTCGAGGCCCCTCATAGTCATCAGGGTATTCCAATCCAACGGGCTTCATCGGACCGTAAAGCATGGTTTTGACACCGCGTTTAGCCATAACCTCAATTGGCATACATCCTTCAAAGTATTTCTCTTTTTCAAAGGAATTGAGTGGTGCTTCTTCTGCAGTTATCAAGGCTTCATGGAAGGCCAGAAATTCTTCCTTGGTCATGGGACAATTAAGGTAAGCAGCTTCTCCTTTGTCATAGCGAGACTTGAGGTAGACCTTGCTCTTGTCAATAGTATTGACATCAATGATCGGTGCCGCTGCATCATAGAAATAGAATCCATCCCCACCATTGAAGGCATGGATTTTAGCAGCCAGAGTATCGCTGGTCAAGGGGCCAGTCGCAATCACTGTTATTGCGTCTTCTGGAATTTCTGTCATCTCCTCACGAATCACCTCGATCAGTGGGTGATTGTAAAGCTCTGCTGTCACAGCTTCCGCATACCCTTCACGGTCTACCGCCATAGCTCCACCAGCTGGTACACGGTGGGCTTCGCCATTGCGCAGGATAATCGAATCAAGTCGCCGCATTTCTTCCTTTAGGAGCCCGACTGCATTGGTCAAGCTATCCCCACGAAAAGAATTTGAACAGACCAACTCGGCAAAATTGTCTGTCTTATGCTGAGGGGTGGGTTTGACACCGCGCATTTCATAAAGTTTAACTGGAATGCCTCGCTTAGCAATCTGATAGGCAGCTTCTGAGCCAGCCAAGCCAGCTCCGATAACGTTGATGTAGGTTGCAGTCATGATAATTTCCATTTCTAATCTTACTTCAGTCTATTCTATCAAAATTTTTACTATAAAAGTAGTTTGAGGTCCTATCCCAACGGATTACAGATCAATTCGACCACCAAAAAGGCAAAAGAAAGAGAAAGGAACATCGCAAATCCAAAAGGAGGCGTCTCTCTTGGCTAGAACTTTGGAGAGTTTGAAAAGCGAACAACTTCACCAATGAGCAGGGAATGATTGGCAGTGAAGGCTCTACTCATTTAGGCAAGAGAGTTTCTAGTAGCGATCCATAGCAAGCGTCTTTCTCCGACGCTATCTCATATTTTTCTGGGATAACTTTAAGAGACTGAACGTTTGGTCCAGTCTCCAGGATGAGTTAGATATTAAAGACATCATTCAAGTTTTCAGCCATGGTTGGATGGGTAAAGAGCTGATTCTTGAGGTAGGTGTAAGGAATTTTGTTGTCGATGGCCATGGTCATCAGGTTGATGATTTCCTGAGAGCCTGCGCCAAAGAGGGTCGCTCCCAGAATGAGCTTGGTCTTTTTATCAACAACCACCTTGTAAAGGCCACGCAGGTCATTGTTGACATGGGCACGAGGCATATTGGCCACAGGGAGGCTGTTGGTCAGGACCTCATAGCCTGCTGCGACAGCTTGAGCTTCTGTCAGACCGACACGGGATAGGGCTGGCTCGATGAAAATGGTGGACGGTACCTGGCCACGGTCACTGCGCTTGTAATCATAAGCACCTGTCAACTTGCCAAAGACCACTCGGAAATCATCCAGAGAAGTGTAGGTGAACTGGAGACCACCGTTGACATCGCCGACAGCATAAACATCAGGAACGGCTGTCTCGCAGTAATCATCCACTTGAATGGCGCCACGCTCGGTCAGCTGGATGCCGGTATTTTCCAGCCCCAGCCCTTCAGTCGCTGGCTTACGCCCTGTGGCATAGAGGACAGCGTCAAAAGCGTAATCTTGTCCATCAGCCGTCACGACCACCTCAGCTCCGCTATTTTTCATGTTAGAAATAGCAGAGCCCAACAGGAAGGTCACCCCATCTTCTTCTAGATAGGTCTGAGCCAACTTGGCCACCTCTGGCTCATCACGCCCCAGTAGGGTTGGAGCAGCCTCAAAGACTGTCACCTGGCTGCCTAACTTGGCGTAAAGACTGGCAAATTCCAGGCCGATATTGCCCCCACCGATGATGCCTAGGCGTGCTGGGCGCTCGGTCAGGTTCTGAATGCCTGTGCTGTCATAGACACCTGCCGTCTCCAGAAGTCCTGGAATAGGCAAGGCATTGGACACGGCTCCTGTGTTAATGACAATGATATCGGCAGTCAATTCCTGCTTGTCTTCACCAGCAGTTAACTCAACCACCTTATCAGCCACAAAACGGGCCTGGGCATTGTAGAGGTTAACACCAGTCCCCGTCAAGACAGCCTCGTTTTTCTTGCGCAGACGAGTAACGACAGTTTCCTTCTGTGCCATGACGGTCGCAAAGTCCCAGTTTTTCTCGGCTGCCACAATCAGGGTCTTGGTCGGGATACAGCCGATATTGATGCAGGTCCCCCCATACATCTGGGCATTCTGCTCAACGAGAGCCACTTTTTTACCAGCAGTAGCCAGCTTGCCAGCCAAAGTTTTACCGGCCTTACCAAAGCCGATAACCAACAAATCATAATGGGTCATTATCTACTCCTTATTCTTGTGTTAAATTCATTCTAGCAAAAAATCAGACAGCTGTCTGATTTTTGCTACCATTTGACAATTTTATCATAAACAAATCCATGCAGCTACCATAACCGTTAGAATGCTAAATAAAGAGCCGATCAAATAGTATTCCGCAAAGGCTGGATCTTCTGAAATTTTGTTGTAGCGGGCGATAGATTTGGCTGTGAAGACAAGACCGATGGAGGCGAACTGGCCAAAGAGAATACAAACACCCATCACCAACCGTTCCAAGGTTCCAATGGTCGCTCCTGCTCCAGTAATTGTCTGTTGCTCTTCCTGTTTTTGAAATACTTGATTGTCATTTAAGATAGATTTGACTGGCTGATATTTTGCAAAACAAATCCTAAAAACAAGATTGGCTGGTTTTGTCACTAAGAGGAAAAAGAGCACAATACTTGGCAGTTTTGCCCATTCTCCTAAAGTCATCGCTAACTTAGCACCAGCCTCAGATAAACTGAGAGCCAGACTCACCGAAATAGCCAGATGGATAAATTGGTCCATAGTAAAGTACAGGCGTTCCGAAAAATAGCCTTTTACAAATGGTTCAAGACCATCAAGGAAGGCATGGCTACAGATAATCCATATAACTTCAGGCCAGGCCACCGGTTGATAGAGGCCCAAAAGAATTAAGGGCCAAGCCACCTGACAGAGATGGCCTAGTAGATAGAACTTATTCTTTTCTTTAAGTTCTGCCAGTTTCTGGGACTGGAAATGGAAATCGGACAGCACATGGCAGATAATAAAGAGAGCAATAAAAGGATTGACCACCAAAAAGTGTGACAGACTGAAAGCAGACATTAATTGCCCTCCTGACTACGCGCAATGAGTTCCTGCACTGCATTTCGGCATCTAAAATAAATTTTAGCGCCACTGCTTTTGAGACGTTTCGTAAAGGCGCTTTCATTTAATTTCAAATAATCAGCAACCCTATACTGTTCAAATTGTTCTTGATAGATTCCCAGCTCAATCAGGGCCTCAAAAACCTCTTCTTGACTGGGTCGCCAACTGCTCTTTATGTGCTCCGAAGCTGCTAATAAGGCGTTAGCCTGTTGGGACAGCTGAGGATTTTCCAGAATTAGTGCGATTTGGGTATTGCCATAGTCATTTTTTTTATGAACAGTCTCTATTGCCTGGCGAGCCCTCCAATAAGCCGGCCCATCTGCTCCAATACTTTGTTCTGGATCAATAGGTGTTAAAATTTCTCCCGCTCCAAGTCCAAACCGTATTTTGTATGGTTTCATCGCGAGAACCAACTCATCAACCAGCTTAAAAATGGGAGCATCTAACTGAAATAATCCCTGAAACTCATCTCCCAAAGTAATGGTTAATTTGGAAATCAAGACGTCTTGATACTGATGATTCAAGCTATGAAGACAAGTCTCCAACTTTTGTTGGACAAGAGAACGGTCAAGAATGTCCTTAGAAGCAATAAAATCACCGATTAAGGCTAGATAAACCATTTGCCCCTCCTTTTACTGTCCATTATAACAGACATTTTGAAAAATGTCTATTATAATGGAAATTTTTAAAAATGTCCGTTAAACCCTCCTTTGGCTAGTAAACATTGCCTAGTCCCTTTTGAACAGAAGTGTTTGCTTGATTCTCTATAGATTTAGCAATCAATAGAGAACTGCTGTGCCTTCGAGATAGAAAGAGACAAACCCGATAGAGTTTGCCTCGAATAACTGTTCAAATGCTCTGGACACCCCTAATCTTACAGAGGCAGACTTATGCTGAGTTAAGCCTTACTTTGAGTCTCCTTGTAATCACAGTCAGCATGTGAACAAAGCACCTGCTTGCCGCCGCCACGAATGGCTTTTTCGACTAAGAAATGGCCTGATTTTGGACAAGCACGACCGACTGGCTTATCCCATGATGTGAAATCACAAGCTGGGTAACGATCGCAACCATAGAAAATGCGGTTACGTTTGCTCTTGCGCTCAATGATTTGGCCCTGCTTGCAGGTTGGGCAAACCACGCCAATTTCTTTGGTGATCTGCTTGGTGTTGCGGCAATCAGGAAAATTACTGCAGGCATAAAACTTACCAAACCGACCAAGCTTGATGACCATGGGATGGCCACACTGATCACAATCAAAACCGGCAGGCTCGTCTTTGATTTGGATTTTTTCCATCTCGACTTCAGCCTTGGCCACATCCTTTTCAAAAGGCTTGTAAAAATCATCGATAACCTTCTGCCACTGGGCCTGGCCGACTTCAACAGCATCTAGCTTGTTTTCCATATCTGCTGTAAAAGTGATGTTAACAATATCTGGAAAGAACTCTACAATTAATTGGTTGACAATTTCTCCCAACTCGGTTGGTTCAAAGCGTTTTGAAGCCAATTTGACATAATAGCGCCGCTGAATGGTCTCAAGAGTTGGGGCGTAGGTGGATGGCCTGCCGACACCATTTTCCTCTAAGGCCTTAATCAAGGTTGCTTCTGAGTAGCGTGCTGGTGGCTGGGTAAAGTGTTGTTCAGGCTTTGTATTGGTCCGCTTGACAGTATCGCCAACTTCCATCTCTGGCAGCATCTTGTCCTTGTCTGTGTCATTATAGACAGCAAGATAACCGTTAAACTTCACCTGACTCCCGTTGGCTGTAAAGATGACGCCATTTTGAGAAAGGTTGACCTTCATAGTATCGAAAACCGCGGCTGTCATCTGACTAGCTACAAAACGGTTCCAGATCAGGGTATAAAGTTTGAGCTGGTCCTTGTCCAAGTACTTGGCAATGCTCTCTGGCGTCTGAAAAACATTAGACGGACGGATAGCTTCGTGAGCATCTTGAGCACCGCCAGCATTTTTGACACGGCTACCGTGCTTCGAATATTGGCTGCCAAAGCGTTCTGTAATGAAATGAGCGGCTTCGCCTTGGGCGACTGGGCTAATACGGGTCGAATCCGTACGCATATAAGTGATAAGACCTTGACTACCACTTCCTAGATTGATCCCTTCGTAGAGCTGCTGAGCTACCATCATGGTTTTACGAGTTCTGAAATTGATCTTGTTGGCCGCATCCATCTGAAGGGTTGAAGTGGTATAAGGCAACGGCGCATTGCGGCGACGCTCCTTTTTCTCAACTTGGTCAACCGTAAACTCATCACCCGTGATACGGGCTAAAACGTCCTTGACTTGGTCGTTGTTCTCCAGCTTTAGCTTTTTACCATCAAGGCCATAAAAGGCCGCCTGGAAAGATTTCGTCCCTTTTTTAAAGGTGCCGTCAATGGTCCAGTATTCTTCTGGTTTGAAGGCCTTGATTTCATTTTCCCGATCGATAATCAACTTGAGTGCGACCGACTGTACTCGCCCTGCCGAGAGTCCTTTTTTAACCTTTTTCCAGAGAATCGGTGAGATGGAATAGCCCACAATGCGGTCAAGGACACGACGTGCCTGCTGAGCATCTACTAAATCCTGATCAATTGTCCGAGGTTCCTTAAAGGCATTTTTGACGGCGTCTTTAGTGATTTCATTGAAGACGACCCGGTTTTTATCCTCAGCATCCAGATTTAGAATGTGCGCCAAATGCCAGGAAATGGCTTCTCCTTCGCGGTCCGGGTCACTCGCCAGATAGACTTTACTCGCTTTTTTAGCTTCTTTTTTCAGGTCATTGATCAAGGGACCCTTGCCACGAATATTGATGTACTCTGGCTCATAGTTATTGGCAAAATCAATGGACATGGAGGACTTTTTCAAATCGCGGATATGGCCAACAGAAGCCACAACCTTGTAATTGCGTCCCAGGTACTTCTCAATGGTTTTGGCCTTAGCTGGTGATTCCACAATGACTAAGTTTTTCTTAGCCGTCTTGGTCGTCTTTTTCTTGGTCGTTTTCGGTTTAGTTGCAGTTGTCAAAATATCATCCTTTGTGAGGTAGCTAAAGATAGCTCCTGATTAGAGCTCATCTTACTTCCATTTCATAATAAACTCCAATAGATATTAAACTATTTTTGATACCCTGTCAAGAATTTTCTGCTGTTTCTTCTATATAATACATCTAAGGAAGTACAAAACAATCCATTAAGTAAGTTTAGGAGTTACTGATGAGACTTAATCTATGATCAAACAAGCATTTGCCTAGTCGTACAGAAAAATTGTAATCCTCCACAAAGGCTTTTCCTGGCACTAATTTCTAAACACAAGAAGATAGGAATCATTTCTCCTAGCTTTAAAGGCAAAATCTTTTAAATTCTTGACGGTTATCTTCTGGATAGAAAACCATGTTTTGCCATCATATCGAATATTAAAATCATCGTCACCTCCTATATCGATAGGAGTCATTTTTTCTTGATTCCATTCAAAAATCTCTTGATCAGTTCCTTTTTCTATTTGCTTACGAGAAGCCATGAGATAGACTGTTCCAGTAAATTCATCGGTGAGTTCATAATGTCCTTGATTAGGCGCATATAAAATCTTATGTTTTATACTCTGTTCAAGAGGTGATAGTTCCTTGGCGACTTCGCTTTTAACTTGATCTGTTGCTCTTTGGATTTCCTTATCAACACTTGTAGAAGTACAGGCACTCAAAAGACCAATACCGATCAATAAGATGCTAATTTTAAGTAGGTGACACATAAAATCTCCTTTTTTAATTATGATACAGCTGCCTTTAGCGTGGACGCCTCTAGTCATTGTCAACGCTATATTCTAAAATATCTCCAGGTTGACAATTTAAAACACGGCAGATACTTATCAGGGTGTTAAATCGAATCCCTTTAGCCTTTCCAGTCTTTAAGATTGATAAATTAGCTTCTGTAATTCCAATTTTTTCCGCTAATTCTTTTGAAGTAACTTGACGATCCTTTAAAATTTTATCTAAATTGATTTTAATCGTTTCCATTGTTAGATGATCTCATTATAGTCTGTTTCAACCTGATAGCCTCTTTTTAGAACCAAGATGCCCAGACAAGAGATTCCGATTAGAATGAGGTGAAACCAATAATCTTGAAAGGTAAAATCGGATAACTGGCTCACATTATTGATCTCTATCACCGAAAATCCCACCTTGGCAATCATCTGTAATAAAGTAATCGTGATGAGGCAAAATAAAATTCTATAAAGTAAGTGAATATTTTTTAAGATAAAGATTCTATCATCTCTCATTTCTCTAAAAAGTGACTGTGTACAAATCGCCACATAAATCATCAATGAGACGATGACTATGGCAAATAATAATACCAAAATGACTAGAAAGTTCGAGACTGATTGAGAATTGCCTGGATAATGTTCTAACGAGGCCTCTATTAAATCTCCTCTGAATATCGCCACTAACAAGCCTAGGCAGATTCCTCCTGCCAGGAAAGTCAAGAACCATTGACCTATCTTAGCAATTAAAATTGCCATTTGAAAAATAGTACTTCTGACCATTTTCAACCTCCTGATTATTGTTTTATGATAATAATTATTGTTAAAATTATTATAAAACAATAATTTTTTAACGTCAAGATTTTATACTAACAAATCTTAAAAATAGAAAAAGCCACGACTTGCGTGACTTTATCCTTATAAACTATCCCCGTTCCAGATAGAGTTTTTAACGATAACATAGTTGACCTTGGTCAAGCTTTCCAAGTCCTTGCCGCCAGCATAGGAAATGGAGGATTGGAGGTCTTGTTCCATTTCAGTCAAGGTGTTAAAGATACTGCCTTTAGTCGGCAAGAGGATTTTTTTCCCTTCGACATTTTTGTACTCGCCCTTTTGGAACTGGGAAGCTGATCCGTAGTATTCTTTGAATTCCTTACCATCGACTTCAATGGTTTCACCCGGGCTCTCGTTGTGGCTTGCAAAGAGTGAGCCGATCATGACCATGCTAGCGCCAAAACGAATGGACTTAGCAATATCGCCGTGCGTGCGAATCCCACCATCCGCAATAATTGGCTTACGGGCAGCCTTGGCACACCAGCGTAGGGCCGCCAATTGCCAACCACCAGTCCCAAAACCAGTCTTGACCTTGGTGATGCAGACTTTTCCTGGTCCAATTCCGACCTTCGTTGCATCCGCCCCTGCATTTTCCAATTCGCGAACCGCTTCCGGCGTCCCAACATTTCCTGCAATCACAAAGGTCTCAGGCAACTCTGCCTTGATGTGCTTGATCATGTTAATCACAGAATCTGAATGACCATGCGCAATATCAATGGTGATAAATTCAGGTGCATCGTCTTTTAAGGAGCGCACAAAATCATATTCATACTCTTTAACTCCAACTGAAATCGAAGCAATGAGACCTTTTTGGTGCATTTTAGCAATGAAAGGCTTGCGCTTGTCTTCTTCAAAACGGTGCATGATGTAAAAATACCCTTCAGAAGCCAGATGCTCAGCCAAGTTCTCATCGATAATGGTCTGCATATTAGCTGGAACAACAGGGAGTTTGAAACTGTGTCCACCAAAGGTAATGCGTGTGTCAGCTTCAGAGCGACTCTTGACAATACACTTATTAGGAACTAACTGGATATCTTCGTAATCGAAAACAGGCATATCAAACATGGTTTCCACCTCAATTTTAAGAAAATGACCTACCTATGCTAATGCATCGCTACGCTTCTTGGGCGCTTCCATAATTTATTTTACCGCAATAATCGGTGAAATGACAGGAAATGCTTTGAAAACACAAATAAAGTTCGTCTTTGACGAACTTTATTTAGAATTTCCTTTTAATTGGCTGATTTCTTCCTCTGTCAGCAGGCGAAATTCTCCTGGGTCTAAGGTCTCATCCAAGACCAGACTGCCCATCCGTAGGCGTTTAAGATGAGTGACCTGATTGCCTAGGGCCGCAAACATTCGCTTGACCTGATGAAATTTTCCTTCCTGGATGGTAATAGAGGCGACGTGAGGAGTGTCGTCCTGCCAATCCAGCTGAGCTGGTAAGCAGACATAGCCATCGTCTAAAACAATTCCTGCCTGCATTTTTTCCTTATCATCTGGCTGACAAGGGCCAGCCAAAGTAGCCTCATAACACTTGTCAACATGTTTTTTAGGAGAAAGCAGGTTATGGTTTAATTGACCATCGTTGGTCAACAGCAAAAGCCCAACTGTATCCTTGTCCAGTCGTCCAACGGGAGCTACCCGATGATAGCGAGCCGGGAGAAGATCTAAAACAGTCCGCTCTTGAGGGTCTTCTGTGGCCGAAATCACACCTGCAGGCTTATTGAGCATCAGATAGTCAAATTCGCTGTAAACGAGCACCTCTCCGTCAAGACAAATCTGATCCTTATGCTCATTGATGGCCAGGTCTGATTTTTTGGCGACTTGACCATTAACGGTCAAACGCTTGGCCTTGACCATAGCCTTGGCCTGGCTGCGTGATCCTGCTCCTACTGCTACGATAAATTTATCTAATCTCAAAAGCTGGATTCCTTTCTCTATTGCATTTCTTATCAGACATAGGTGGGGTAATAAGGGTCAATCTTCAAACTGGTAGAGTTGCGGGTACTGATCGCACTCTGGATTTTTGGGGTGGCAGATGGCCCGGCCAAAGTAAATCATAGCCTGATGAGCGGCTAGCCAACGCTCTGGCGGTAAGATATCCATGACCCGTTTTTCAATTTCCAGCGGTGTCGCGGATTGTTTTACAATCTGATGGTGTTTGCAGATGCGAGACACGTGGGTATCAACGGCGAAGGCTGGAATCCCAAACCCTACAGACATGACGACATTAGCTGTTTTCCGCCCGATACCAGGCAAGCTCTCCAATTCTTCTCTGGTCTGTGGCACAATGCCGTCAAACCGTTCCATGAGCTGGACAGACAGCTCGTGCATGAACTTAGCCTTATTGCGGTAAAGTCCCAACTTAGCGATATAGGGAGCTATCTCATCAGGCGTAGCCAGAGCAGCTTCTTGTGGGCTTGGAAAGCGTTCAAAGAGGGCTGGGGTTGCCTTGTTAACCGCCGCATCTGTCGTCTGGGCCGACAGCATGACCGCGATCAACAGTTCATAATGATTGCGAAAATCCAGACTAGGCTTAGCGTCTGGAAACAGGGCGATGATTTCTTCGATAACATGACGGGCTTTTTTCTTGGATAAAACCATGGGAACTCCTTCGTTCAAATAGATAGTTTATTATACCATACAGGAGACAATCGCCCCTTTTAAAAAGTTTTCAATCCTTGGTCTTGTAAAAACTGGGAATCAAAGTTTCAAATCCCTGGTACCAGTTGAAGACATCGTCTGCTCGCTGGATCATGGTCTGGACCTGCTTTTCTCCATAAGGGATAGCCCATGAGATAGAGCCAATTACATCTGTCGCCATGTAGAGAGCCATAAGTCCCCAAAACTGTTCTGGAATAATTTCTTGGTCAAAATAGCCATTGATCATCCCAGTTGCAAATTCTTCCGAGATCTGGGCGTTCCAAATCATCCGATTGAATTCTTCATATGGATCCCCGATTTCGAGTGAACCGAAGTCAATGATCCACAAGTCCTGAGATGACCTTTCAATCATCATATTTCCGACATGGTAATCACCGTGACAGAGGGTTTGAGGCCTGATTTGGAGCAAGTCTCTCTTCTTGTCGATGAATTCAATAAAGAGTTTACCGTCTGGATACAAGGCCCTGACCTCATTAAAAGCAGCTATTTTCCGATCAATTTTGGCATTATAAGCCTTGTACCAGTCAGGGACTTCTTCAGCGATCGGCAAGCTATGAAGTTCTTTTAAGAACTGTCCTGCTCGGTGCCCGTAATAATAAAGCGTTTGATCAGACATGGACGGAGCAAGGTCCCGAAAATCAACCCCATCGATCCACTCGTAGAGGCTGTCAATCCGATCTGAGTTAACTTTAAGATCCAATAACTTGCTCCATCTCGCCGTCTTACTAGATAAGTTTTTGAGATAGGTCGTTTCCAGTCGCTTCTGGTTAACAAAAGAGGGCGGCGACTGCTTTAGGAAATAGAGGTGGTCACCAGAAAGGCGGTACTTTTTCTCTGGCGAATAGCCCTTTGAAATCCGGACCTTTTCAGCCCCATCAAGTTGGTGTAAGATAGACATCGTATCCCTTTCTAAAGTTTTATGAGATAATTAATCGAGCAACAAGGATTTCACAGCATCTATTTGATGGGTTCTCACGACCAGATGGATGGTATTTCCAAGATAGAGAATGGTCTGTCCATGGACAATTTCAGAACGCCCGTGATTAATCTGTCCGGTAATTAGGACACCTTCTGGAAGATTTAAATCAGTCACTCTTCGTCCAGAAATTTTGGCTGAAACAGGAATTTCTATAAAGGTTGCTTTGGACGTTTCAGCCATATGGTCTGGAAGAATTCTCTCTAGCATGGCCTCATAAATAGGCGCACCATTTAAGAGATCCATAACGATATAAGCAGACAGCGTTACAAGTCCTAGGGGCATCAAGTGGTGCATATCTCCGACCATCTCGGTCACTAGGATAATCCCTGTTAAGGGAGCTTTAGAGATTGCTCCAAAATAACCAGCCATTCCCAGAACGATAAAAAGTGGTAAATCTTCTACAGCCACAAGTCCTAGCGCAGTCAGCCCCGTCCCTATAAGCAAGCCCAAAACTGACCCTAGGGCTAAAATAGGGAGAAAAATTCCACCAGGAAGCCCTGAGCCGTAACTAAGCATACTGAGGGCAAAACGTATTAACAGAAAAAGGATAAGCATACCAAAGCTATAAGGTGCTTGCGGAAGATGCATAACCAACTCATGCCCACCACCCAGTAGTTCTGGCCAAATGAGGCCAACGGGGATAATCAAGGAAAAGGGAACTAACGGATAAAATCGAGGGGATAGTTTAAGAAATCGCCCAATGCCTTGGTAAACCCGAGACATGCTTAAAATCACACGCTGATAGTGATAGCCCGCGAGTCCTAAAAGACTACCCATTAGGATCAAAATCCAGTACTGGTTGAGAGCAAGTACCGGCAGCTCAATAGGCATTTGCAGGACAGGAGTCAGACCGAAGATCCATAGGGACACAGCATTGGCTACTAGACTAGCTGTTAAGGTTGTAATCCAGACAAGTCGTGAAAAATGTCTATAGACCTCTTCCACTACAAAAAGTAAACCGGCAATGGGAGCGTTGAAAGCGGCCGATAAACCAGCAGCTGCGCCGCTAGCGATTAAAATGCGTGTTTCTAAAGGTGCTAATTGAAGACGATTGGCCAAGCCTTTAGCCGTCATAGCCCCCAACTGAATCGATGGACCTTCACGCCCCAGCATCAAACCGCTTGAGATCGCAAGGATTCCTCCGATAAACTTTCTCCAGAGGATGGACCACCAATTGGAGTCCATCAAGCCCTTTAGTTCTCCCTCAACTTGAGGAATACCAGATCCTCTAACCGCTGGCTCTTTTCCTGTCAACCAAGACAAGACAAGTGTCAAAATAATATAGCCTGCCACTATAGCAAAAAGCACGAACAAGTCTTGTCGTGCTAAATGATACAGATGAACAAGGCCTTCAAAGCTATGTCCGATGAACAGTCTAAAAAGACTGACAACCAATCCTACCACAATACCGACCAGGATTCCTCTTAGGACAGATACCATGATAGAACTAGATACATAATGAAATTCTTGTTTTGTTTCTTCCATATGTTCTGTTCCAAATCTTATTTTCGATACATTTTAAACTGAAGGTACAAATCATTGTAATCTCCGAGTAACTCTTTCCCCAAGTTATCGTAAACTTCAAGATTATCTAGTGTTTCACCGCTTGGGTAAAAGGCTTGATCTTCACGGGTTTCTGGGTCAAGCATGTCCTTAGCCAGGTCATTTGGTGTCGAATAACCGACATACTCTGCATTTCTAAGGGCGTTTTCTGGACGGAGCATGAAGCTGATAAAGGCATGGGCCCCTTCGAGGTTTTTAGCGGTTTTTGGAATCACAATATTGTCAAACCAAAGGTTGCTTCCCTTAGAGGGGACGACGTAGACCAGGTCTTCATTGCCATCTAGCATCTCGCTAGCCTCTCCTGAGAAGCTGACCGCGACAGCTGCCTCCCCCTGAATCATATAACCCTTGATTTCATCGGCGACAATGGCCTTGATATTAGGGGTCAATTCATAGAGCTTTTCGGCTGCTTGATGCAGTTCCTCTGGATTTTGCGAATTGAGGCTGTAGCCCAGGGTCTGTAGGCCAATGCCCATGCCCTCACGCGCGCCATCGATCAACATGATATTGTTGCGGTACTCCTCCTTCCAGAGGTCCTCCCATTCGACCGGAGCTTCTTCAACCATTTTGGTATTGTAGATGATACCCAGTGTTCCCCAGAAATAAGGAACAGAGAACTTGTTTCCTGGGTCAAAAGACTGATTGATAAATTCTTTACCAAGATTTTCCATCCCTGTGATTTGATGATGGTCAATCGGCAACAACATGTCTTCTTCAATCATTTTAGAAATCATGTACTCAGATGGGACAGCAATGTCATACGTCGTCCCTCCTTGCTTGATCTTGGTATACATCGATTCATTTGAATCAAAGGTTTGATAATCGACTTGGATGCCTGTTTCTGCCGTGAATTCTTTCAGTAAATCAGGATCAATGTAATCTCCCCAGTTGTAAATCACCAACTTCCCAGTGCTACCAGAATCCTTCTGGGCAGACATGGTGACACTCAATCCTGTCAAAAGGAGAATGATGGCTAGAACACCCACAAAAAATGATAGTAATCGCTTCATTAAGCCTCCTCCTTCTCACGTGAAATAAAGTAGTAGCCGATAACCAGGACGATGGAAAAGAGAAAGACCAGGGCGGAGAGGGCATTGATTTCAAGGGAAATTCCCTGCCGCGCCCGTGAGTAAATCTCTACAGAGAGGGTCGAGAAGCCATTCCCCGTCACAAAGAAGGTGACCGCAAAATCATCCAAGGAATAAGTAAAGGCCATGAAGTAACCAGCAATAATGGCTGGCGTCAAATAAGGCAGCATGATTTCGCGAAACATCTGGCGTCTGGTTGCTCCCAGGTCAAAGGCCGCCAGAATCATGTCATCATTCATCTCCTTCAATCTCGGCAGAACCATCAATACCACGATAGGAATAGAGAAGGCCACATGGCTCAAGAGCACAGAGACAAAGCCTAATTGGAAACCAATCATGGTAAAGAGAATCAGGAAGGAGGCACCGATCATAACGTCAGGCGCCACCATGAGAATGTTGTTGGCAGACAAAAGACTGTCCTGGTAACGACGGCGCAGCTGGTAGATATAGATGGCCCCAAAGGTTCCGATGATGGTTGCAATCAAGGAACTCAAAAAGGCCAGGAGAAAGGTCTGGGCGACAATCAGCATAAGCCGGCTATCTTCAAAGACCGCCTGGAAGTGCTCCCAAGTAAAGCCTTCAAAACCATTCATAGTACCACCGCTATTGAAGGCGTAGTAAATCAGGTAAAAAATCGGCAGGTAGAGAATGACAAAGACGATGGCTAGGTAGATATTAGCTAATTTTTTCATCCTTTAGCCCTCTCTTTCGTCGCCCACATTATCAGAAGCATGGCCAAAATCAAAACCACTCCAATCGTTGAACCCATCCCCCAATTCTGGGTGGTCAAAAAGTGTTGCTCTATGGCTGTCCCTAGCGTGATGACACGGTTTCCACCAATCAAACGGGTCAACATAAAGAGGCTAAGCGATGGGATAAAGACAGCTTGAATCCCTGATCTAACCCCATTCATAGAAAGAGGGAAAATAACCTTGGTGAAGGTTTGCCAATTGTTAGCACCTAAGTCCTTGCTTGCTGCGATCAGGTTATAGTCCAGGTCATCTAAGATGTTAAAGATTGGCAGCATCATGAAGGGCAGCTCAATGTAGCTGGCCACAAAGATGAAGGCAAAGTCTGTAAACAAAAGCTGTTTAGGAGCTACACCTAGAAAGCTTAGAAAAGCATTGACTGCTCCGCTATTGCCAAAAATCCCGATAAAAGCGTAGGCCTTGAGCAAAAGGTTCACCCAGGTCGGCAGGATGATCAGCATGAGCCAGAGTTGCTTGTGCTTGAGCTTGGTCAGGAAATATGCCGTCGGATAAGCGATCACCAGGGTCACCAAGGTGATAATCCCAGCATAGAGGACCGAGTTCAGGCTCATCTTGAGGTAGGTCGCATTAGGCGATGTGAAATAGGTCTGGTAGTTAGCTAGGGTAAAGTTCCCATGGATGTCAAAGAAAGACTGCCAAATGATCAGCGCCAGTGGGACAAAGACAAAGAAGACCAGCCAGAGCCAATAGGGCAGAGAGAGGAGACTAGAGGTTTTCTTCATCACGTTCCTCCTCAATAGCGTTAATCAAGCCCTCTTCAGGCTCATCGATTTCCACGTACTCTTCGATACGGGCATCAAACTCTTCTTCGGTTTCATTGAGACGCATGATATGGATATCCTCAGGCTCAAAGTCAAGACCGATTACCTCACCAACGATGGCCTTGCGGGTCGAATGGATCATCCATTCGTTGCCCAGCTCATCATAGGCGATAATCTCATAGTGAACCCCGCGGAAGAGCTGGGTATCGACCTTGACCTGCAATTTCCCTTCTTCTGGCAAGGTAATCTGCAAGTCTTCCGGTCGAATCACGACTTCGATCGGTTCATTAGGCTTCATCCCACCATCAACCGCCTCAAAACGCTTGCCGTTAAATTCCACCAGGTAGTCTTCAATCATAATCCCTGGCAGGATATTGGATTCACCGATAAAAGTTGCTACAAAGTGGTTAATCGGCTCATCATAGATGTCTACCGGTGTTCCAGACTGAACAATTTCGCCTTCGTTCATGACAAAAATCCAATCACTCATGGCAAGGGCTTCTTCTTGGTCATGGGTCACAAAGACAAAGGTGATGCCAAGGTCCTGTTGCAATTCCCGCAACTCGTACTGCATTTCCGTACGGAGTTTTAGATCAAGCGCTGATAGCGGTTCGTCTAAGAGGACTACCCGCGGCCGGTTGATGATGGCCCGGGCAATGGCGACCCGCTGGCGTTGACCGCCAGACAGTTTCTGAATCGAGCGCTTCTCATAGCCTTCTAAGCGGACCATCTTCAAGGCTTCCTTGACCCGCCGCTCAATTTCAGTTTTTTCCACCTTACGCAATTTGAGCGAAAAAGCCACATTTTCAAAAACAGTCATATGCGGAAAGAGGGCATAGGACTGAAAGACCGTATGGACATCCCGCTTGTTGGTCGGCACATCATTGATCCGTTTGCCATCCAGGTAAACATCTCCGCTGGTGGCATCAAGCAGGCCTGCGATAATGTTTAAAATCGTTGATTTCCCTGAACCAGAGGCCCCTAAAAGGGTATAGAATTTGCCCTCTTCTAGTTCAAAATTGATGTTCTTCAAAACGACTGTCCCATTGTCTTCATAGACCTTGGAGACGTTTTTAAATGCGATAATCGGCTGTTTTTCAGTCACGCCTGCTCCTCCTTTTTTCTATCTAGCCAAAGGCTAACCTTCCCCAATAATGCGCACTTCGCGCTCCAGTGTAATGCCTGACTGCTCCTGAACCTTAGCAATAACATGATCAATCAAGGCCTCGTAGTCTGAGGCTGTGCCGTCAGCCACATTAATCATAAACCCGGCATGTTTTTCGGACACTTCAACGCCACCGATGCGGTAGCCCTTGAGGCCAGCCTCCATGATCAACTGACCTGCAAAATAGCCTACTGGCCGTTTGAAGACAGACCCACAAGAAGGGTATTCCAAGGGCTGTTTCAGCTCACGCAGGTGGGTCAAGCGGTTCATTTCATGCTGAATACTTTCGTAAACACCTGGTTTTAAGGCAAATTTTGCAGAGATGACGATGGCCCCATTATCTTGGACGATAGAATGGCGGTAGCCAAACTTCATGTCCCGACCTTCCACCGTAACAATTTCACCTTCCTTGGTCAGAAGCTGGGCAGATACCAAAACCGTTGATATTTCACCGCCGTATGCTCCGGCATTCATGTAAACTGCTCCACCGATGGAACCAGGAATCCCGCAGGCAAATTCAAAACCTGTCAGGGAGTGGTAAAGGGCGATTCGCGTCGTCTCAATCAGGTTGGCTCCTGCTTCTGCCTCGATTGTATAGCCATTGACCGTGACAGTGTTAAGCTTGTTAAACATGATGACAAAGCCACGAATGCCCTGGTCTCTCACAATGAGGTTGCTGGCATTGCCCAGAACGATCCAAGGAATATCATGCTCGTTGGCATAGCGGACAATTTTAGCCAGCTCATACTTATTTTTAGGGAAAAACAAGACATCGGCTTGTCCCCCGACCTTGGTATAGGTATACTGTTTTAAGGGTTCGTTTTGTTTAAAGTCAATCCCTTCAAAGATCGACTGTAGATTTTCATAGTGTGACATGGTTATTCTTTCATTGAAAATTTGGCATAGCCTCTACCATTATACCAGAAAACTGAGGAGAAATCGAAAAAATACCACCCAATATTCATTTACTGGGTGGTTTCGGTTAGTCTTCTGTTAGTGGACGTGTTACAAATTTATTGGCATTATCCTTAAGAGCTCCAAAGATCGTCAGTCCTGCTGTAATCAGTGTAAAGGCAAACAAGAGCAATAAATTAGTTGTATAGTCAGTCATATCAATATATTCCAAGGCCTTTAATTCTGATAGACCTTGAAAGGCAGTGAAAATATCAATCTCAGCTACACGAGCAACCAGAATAGCCCAATCTAATTCATTGGCGAAGTAAGTCATGGCAATTACAATTGCTAAACAGATAACAGCAGCTATCTTAGAAAATTTCTTCGCCAGAAGCTCATATCCCTTGACCGTTGCAATCCCCATTACAATTCCTGAAAATGCTGCGACGAAACCCAATTGTCCTAAGATGACAATTAAGGCTACTCCAATCAAAGAACCTAGAAATGCCCCTACTGTACCAAGGAAGTAATTTTCTGAGGTTTGGCCATAAAGTTGCTCCGATGTTCCTAACTCTTTCGCATACTGTCCATAAGCATTCTCCGATAAGATACGTACGGCTCCACCGACGGCATAAACATTTAAATCGTTTGTCTGGCCAGTATCTTCACAAGCTGCTACAAATCCGTGATCTGTCAAAAAGTTTATTAAAGACTCTAGAGCCTGCTGGATATCAGCACCCCTCTTCCCCTTTGTCAGTCGATGCCGGAGGGTAGCTGTCACCTTGTACTGTTTGGCTGACACTGCTGTGATAGACTTATCTGAATGAGTCTTTAGTTCTTTCCAAAGTTCTTTTGGCAATCCCTCGCCATTTCGAATAGCCGTTGTCGTTAGGGTATAAATCTTGCTATTTCCACTGCTGACTTCTGAAAGGTAAACTGGAAAGCCATGATAACCTCCAAAAATAACATTTGCTTCTTGATCATAGCTCAATCCTAAGTGTTGTAAGTCTTCTTTTATTTTTTTCATTTTATAACTCCTGTGTCTCTATCCGACAAAAATCCCAACAGTATCAACTGTTAGCTGGGCTAATTCCCCATCAAAACCTAACTGAGAGATGGCCTCTTGGAGACCTGCAATCTTGTCCTGCGGCGCTAGGACCATAATGGTCGGACCAGCACCGGAAAGATAGGTCGCATAGGCGCCATGTTCATGGCCCATTTTCTTGATGGCGTAAAATTCCTTGACCAAACGTTGCCTAAAGGGCTCATGGAAGATATCTGCTTCCATGGCTTGGCCTGCTGTGACCAGATCCCCTTTCAAAAGCGCAGCTACAAGAACGTTGGAAACGGCAGAGGCCGCAACCGCTTTTTTATGCGACAGCTGATTGGGTAAGACACCTCGGCTATCTGAGGTCCGTAACTCATACTTAGGAATAAAGGCCAAAAAGGCACATTCTGGAAAGTCCGCAACAATAGCTGACACCTTTTTATTGACATAACTGGCGACGACCAGATTGCCATAAATGGCTGGCGCGACATTGTCTGGATGCCCTTCTATCTCTGTAGCCAGCTGTAATTTTTCGGTTTGACTCAAGTGGAGATTCCCCAGTTGGTTGGCCAATTCAATGCCAGCGACGATAACAGAACTAGAAGACCCCAATCCTCTAGCCAAGGGAATATCACTCTCCATCTTCAGATGATGGGGCTGGAGGTCGGGCTTGATTTTCAGTGCTGTCTTGATTAACAGGTTGTATTTATCATTTGGAACATAGGGAAGGTCGTGTTCGATATACCAGTCCTCAGCTGGTTCTAGAATTTCAATGGTTAGATAACGTGAAAAAGCCAGGCCAACCGAATCAAAACCAGGTCCGAGATTGGCAGAGGTTGCCGGAATTCTAATTTTCATCTTATTCCCCTAATACTTTTAAGATATTGTAAACCTCAACATCTGAAAGGTCTGCCAGACGTTGGGTCACTTTTTCCAGTTGGGTCTTATCAACCGAGTGGGTTACAATCACAACACGTGCCAGCTGCCCATCAGCTTCGCTCTGTAAAATTTGCTTAAAGGAAATCTTTTCCGCATTAAAGATCTCTGCTAAACGAAGGATTTGTCCCGGCTGATCAGGAGTGCCAATCGAGAAATAATAACTGCTCTTAACATCTTCTGGACGAGCCAAGGTAGCAGGTCGATAAAATTCATTGAAGGGTTTTCCAACCGTCTGATCCTTCAAGCGACGTGCAATCCGAATGATATCTGCCACAACAGAAGCTGCTGTCGGTTTTTGCCCCGCTCCTGGACCATAAAACATAGACTCACCGATGCCGATGGACTCGACAAAAACAGCATTCATCACACCGTTGACACTAGCTAACGGATGATCTTTGGGTAGGAAGGTCGGGGTCACTTCTGCTGCTAAGCCAGACGGCGTTTCTTCGATAGAAGCCACCAGCTTGATCACATAGCCCAACTCTTGAGCCAGAGCCACATCTTCTGGAGCAATATCTCTGATTCCTTTGTGGCTGACCTGTTCAAAATCAATGGTCATCCCAAAGGCGAATTGGCTGAGAATCACGGCCTTATAGGCTGCATCGATCCCATCCACATCATTGGTCGGATCTGACTCTGCATAACCTAACTCCTGGGCCTTGGCGAGGGCAGCTGGGTAAGACCAGCCTTCTACTACCATTTTGGTTAACATAAAGTTCGAAGTCCCATTCAAAACCCCTAAAACACGGGTGATTTTATCAGAGGTAAAGGAATTGGCCAAGGTCCTTAGGATTGGGATGCCTCCAGCAACTGCAGCCTCATAATAGAGCGCAACATTCTTAGTTTGGGCTATTTCAAGAAGCTCTGGGCCATGAACGGCTAGTAAATCTTTATTGGCAGTCACCACATGCTTACCAGCTTCGAGGGCACGTTTAATAAAGGTCCTTGCAGGTTCGATGCGTCCCATCAATTCTACCACGATAGCGATACTATCGTCAGACAGGATCTCCTCAACATTGGTCACAAATGGATAGTCATAGCCTTTGGCAAGCAAGCTTTCTTTTTCTGCCTCATCTTTGACCAAAACCTTAGCAATCTTAATAGCAGACTGGGAAGCCTGCTCAATTTTATCTGTATTTTCCTCAAGCAAGAATGGGACACCGCTGGCAACTGTTCCAAATCCCAAGAGCGCGATCTTCACTGACATAAAAACTCCTTAATTCAATTTTACCCATTATATCAGATTTTTCTGAATCTTGATAGTCTCAATCCTTGCTTTTCGCCAAACCTTTCTTTTTTCTGGATTTTTCTCCTAAAAAATCGTACAATAAATCAAAAAGAAAGGTTGTCCATGCGACTCTACAAACTGCTCAACACCAAGGGTTTAGAGACCAAAAAAGCTGTAAAAACTGCTCTAAAGCAAGGGCTGGTTTCGATTGACGGTCAAGTGGTGACCGATCCCCAGCGTAATGTTGACCCGCAGATCCAAGAAATTCGGTTAAATGGAAAAAAGCTAGAGGATTCCAGCCAGGTCTACTATATCTTGCACAAGCCAAAGGGCTATGTCACAGCAGCTAGAGACCCTAAACTCCCCACTGTTTTTGACCTCATCAGTCCGGAAGACCGACGGGAGGGACTCTACCACATCGGTCGTTTAGATGCCTCTACAGAAGGTCTTCTGTTATTGACCAACAACGGTCCACTAAGCCTCAGATTGCTACATCCTGACCACCATGTTCCCAAAACCTACCTGGTTGAAGTCAATGCTCGATTAGACTGGCGGGCCATTGACCGTTTTAGCCAGGGAATTCGTTTTCGAGATGGAACCAAATGCAAACCAGCTCAACTCAAAATTTTAACAGACCGTCCAGGTTACACCGAGGCGTACGTGACCCTATCCGAAGGCAAGTTCCATCAAGTCAAAAAAATGTTTCTGGCTGTCGGTGCCAAGGTCACCTATCTCAAACGCCTTCGTTTTGGGCCCTTTGTCCTTGATGAGGCACTCTTGCCAGGCAAATACAGACCCTTGTCTGCCCAGGAATTAGCCACTTTAAAAGCATTTTTAGATTAGGAGACCTCAAATGAACAGTTATTTTACCATGATAGCTCTTCTGCTTTTAATCAGCACTTGTCTCATCCTCTTTGGTACAAGACTCAGTCAAACCAAGCTCTGGACCTTGGCCTTACTTTTCCTGACGGCTCTTTGCCTCCAATTCTTACGGGGGGAATTGGCAGATCTAGGTTTGGTCCAAGGGGCAAATCTCGGCATCTATTTCTTCGTTGGCCAACTCTTTCTTAATCTGGCAAGCCTTCTGCTTTTTCTATTGCAGGGTTTGACCAAAAAATCAAACGATTAGATATAGTTAGAAAAGCCTTGGCGTCACCATTAGGGTGATTTCCAAGGCTTTTCTCGTCGTATTAGGTTCGTCTATCTCTTAGAAGCGGTATTAGCACTGCGTTCCTTTATCAGATAGAGGGGCCTTTTTTTAGTTTCCATAAAGACTTTTCCCAGATATTTCCCGAGAATTCCCAGACAAAGCAGCTGAATCCCTCCCAGAAAAAGGATGATGGCCACCATCGATGTCCAGCCTTGTACCTCATCGCCGAAAAGCAGCGTTCGAATGACAATCACAATAGCCAGGCCAAAGGCTAAAATGCAAAAGAGGATGCCCGCATAGGAAGCGAGGCTTAATGGAATATCAGAAAAATTGATAATTCCCTCCAAGGAATAACGAAAGAGGCTCCAAAAATTCCAGCTGGTCTTGCCTGCCACGCGCTCAACATTTTGATAAGTCAGGTATTCCGTCTTAAAACCTACCCAGGAAAAGATGCCTTTGGAAAAACGGTTATACTCTGTCACTTCTAAAATAGCATCCACCATCTGTCGGCGCATTAACCGAAAATCTCGTGCACCATCCACCATCTTAACATTGGAAATATGGTTAATCAAGCGATAGAAAGTATTGGCAAAAAAGGAACGGACGGGCGGCTCTCCCTCACGGGTTACCCGCCTGCATCCGACACTATCGAGACTGGGATCCTCTGTCAATTTTGCAATCATCTTTAGGAGTAGTTCAGGCGGGTCTTGCAGATCAACATCCATGACTGTCACCCACTCACCTTTAGCCTCTCTTAAGCCGGCATAAAGCGCAGCTTCCTTCCCAAAGTTACGAGAAAAGGACAGGTAACTTACTTGGGGATAGGATCGATGCAATTGTCTCAATACCTCTAAAGAACCATCGCTAGACCCATCATTAATAAAAATATAGTCAAATTGAACGTCAGGCCAAGACTGATTTTGTATGGCTTGCATCGCCTCAAAAAATAAAGGAATAGCTTCTTCCTCGTTGTAACAAGGGACAATTACTGAAATTGTTTTTATCTGTTTCATTTAACAGCTCCTCTCACTTCCGAAACATAACTGATTTTAAGTAGGGCCTATTGCTCCAGCCAAGAGCCGATAAAAAGAGTATATAGGGTAAAAATTGAATCAAGTAACGAGATTTCCCACTTTCAAAAATCTGAAGAAAGAGTAACCCCCCAAATAAGGACAAGGCCAACCAACGCTTATCCATCTGATCTTGAGGCTTCCAAAAATAAAAGACTAATCCTAATGAAACGCCAACCCAGACGAATTGAATAAAGTAGTCATAATACTGGTATTTGGGCTGATCCGTGTAAATGAGATAGTCTCGTATGAACTGTGTCAAAGGAACATTCTCAAACTCATTGGCTAAGGGACTGAGATAGCTGGACTTCTCATGGGAAGCAGATTTATAAATCCAATTCAAGTTTCCTTGGCCAGTGGTCAAAAACTGCTTATAAAGGCTATGGCCTATGAAAGTATATGGGGAATATTCTCCCAAACGGCGCATGATTTCCTGAATTTGGTATTGATTTTTAAAAAGACCGCTGTTGTATTTGTCTCGTTGTTCTTCTGGAAGGTACTGACTCAAGCCATCTTTCATGTCTTTCTGATCTGTCCCCGAATAAGTTAGACCAAGATTGACAAAGGTTAACCAGTTTTTAGCTAAGCCTGAATCCGTTTTAATAATGACTTCTGTTTGATTGGTTTTATAAAAGGCAGCTAGACTGTAGCTTCCTCCTAGACCAAGCGACATGAGCCCAACAAGGACAAAGGTCCGCTTCCATTGTTTTCCTGTAAAATGAACTAAGATAAAGGCTAAATAGGGGATAATAACTGTAGGTCTAAAGGTCAATCCTACCCCAGTTATAGTTCCAAGAAGCAAGCTAGGCCAAATGATCGCAGGCGACTGCTCCTCCTCCAAGAGACGTAATATAAGATAAGTTTGAACTGCTAAACAAGGTAGGATCAAAATATCTGTATACATGGCCATAAATTTCGGAGTCAAACCGATCAAAAGGTAATAAGTAAAAAATACCCTATCCGCTATGGTTTGATTCCAAAAGCGCTGAGCACTCTTATAAAATCCCCAACCGGATAGATGCACATAGGCAATGTTCAAGAACTGTAGAAACCAGACTGCCGCTCCTCCCAAATGCTTATAGGCAAAACGTTCATAAAGAAAAAGCATAAGATTATTGGGATTGCGTGATAGATAACTTGAGATTTGTTGGTCTGTGATGCTTCCGATAGCTCCATTAAAAACTACCGCAGCATCAGATCGAATCATCATATCAGCAGATAAAAGTATTAAAATTTGGACTACAAAGGTTAAGGCTACTATCTCTTTTTTACGAGCTGCAAGACAACTATAAATAGTCTTTAGACGACCTTTACGCAGCAATAAGGGAGACAGGACCAGGAAGCTTTCTCCTAAAATCCAAGGAACAGATTGATATTTATTATACAGTTTGCTGAACCACCAAAAACTGGATAGAAGCCACAACACACTAACGATTAACATGAAAACGAACAACACTTTAAATAGGTTCCGAATTTGTTTTTCAAAAACGACCATACATTTTCCTCCAAACAACTTCCTATTCTACCAAAAAATGTTAAAATCCACCAATTCGGACCTCAATCTAGCCAAACGAAAAAACTGAGGTCCTCCCCCAGCTCTTCTCTTGAATAACTAATTGTTCTATTCGTCCAGCAAAAATCAATCCTGCCAAGTCTCTTGATTGGCCTTGAATTTCTCTAACAATTCCAAACCTTCTTGGTCAATGTAGCCCATAGCTTTGGCCTGATGGATCAAATGGCTGTAAGTAGTCAGCGTCACCAAAGGAATATTTACAGCTTCAAAGGCTTTATCAGCCTTGGCCAGCTCATAGGTAAAAATGGCAACCACACCAAGAACTTCTACCCCCTCTTTTTGAGCAGCGGCAACAGCTTCTAAAACAGAGCCTCCCGTCGAAATCAAATCTTCCACGATAACCATCTTCTGGCCCTTTTGGACTCGACCTTCCACCTGGTTACCTGCACCGTGGGCTTTGGGCTTGCTTCTGATATAGGCAAAGGGCAGGGCCATCTTGTCTGCTATGATCGCCCCGTGCGGAATACCTGCTGTCGCAGTCCCTGCAATGACTTCAACATCTGGAAAATATTCCTTAATCTTAGCGACGAACCCTTCTTCAATAGCGGTCCGAACGTCTGGATAGGCCAAAGTCACGCGATTGTCCGTATAGATAGGCGACTGAATGCCAGAGGCCCAAGTAAAGGGATCATTGGGCTTGAGGTAGACGGCTTCAATCTCTAGTAGATGAGAGGCGATTTGAGTTGCCAGTGTCATAAAATACTCCTTTTTTAGTCGTTCTTAAACATCCAAGTCATTCCAGGACTTATAAACAGCATAATAGGCGTTAAGCGGATCTTGCGCCTGGGTAATCGGGCGACCAACCACGATATAGTCTGACCCGATACTACGGGCTTGATTGGGGGTGACCACTCGTTTTTGATCCCCTTCACTGGAGCCGATAGGCCTAATGCCAGGTGTCAGGCAGAGAAACTCTTCTCCCAAGACCTGCTTAATGGCCACTACTTCATGAGCAGAGCAAACGATGCCATCTAGGCCAGCGAGGTTGGTTTTCTGAGCGTAATGGCTCACTGATTCCGCTAAGGTGGTCTGGATATTCTGATCAGCCCTCATCTGCTCTTCAGAGGTAGAGGTCAACTGGGTCACGGCAAGTAATTTAGGACCTTGTCCCAATCCCTCACGCGCCGCCTTCATCATCTCCACACCGCCAGCCGCATGGACATTGGCCATGTCCACACCGAGTTCTGCTAGAACTGCCATGGCTGATTTTACCGTATTGGGGATATCATGCAATTTTAAATCCAAAAAAACACTGTGCCCCAGGTCTTTTACATAACGAACAATATCAGGTCCTGCACTGTAATAGAGTTCCATGCCGATTTTCACAAAGAGCTTTTCTTCAGCTGGAAAAAGCTTTAAAAAGGCCTTCACTGACTCAGCATTTGGAAAATCAAGGGCGATAATAGGACGTTTTTCCCGCATGGTATCAAATCCTTTCTAGATACAAAAATACCCCGCCAAGAGGCAGGGTACAGTGAAATAGGCAGAATCTGCCCTCATAACTGTCTCCTTCTCAGCCTCTCTGGACCAACTTAAAGGTTATTGGCTTAACTTTACCATTTTCAGCAGGGGTTTGTCAAGCTAAAAGGAACTTTTATCACTTTTAGCAGGAGCTCTGCGATACAAATTTCCAAAAGTATGATAGAATAAGGCTATGAGAATACAACAACTACAGTACGTTATCAAAATTGTCGAAACAGGCTCGATGAATGAGGCCGCCAAGCAACTCTTCATCACCCAGCCCAGTCTGTCCAATGCTGTCCGAGATTTGGAAAACGAGATGGGGATTGAGATTTTTCACCGCAATCCCAAAGGGATTACTCTGACCAAGGATGGGATGGAATTTTTAGCCTATGCCCGTCAGGTCGTCGAGCAGGCTGATCTTTTGCTAGAGCGCTATAAAAGTCCTGGTATTCAGCGAGAACTCTTTAGCGTGAGTTCCCAGCACTATGCCTTTGTGGTCAATGCCTTTGTCAGCCTCTTAAAGAAAAGCGATATGACCCAGTATGAGCTCTTTCTACGTGAGACTAGGACCTGGGAAATCATCGATGATGTCAAGAATTTTCGTAGCGAAATCGGTGTCCTCTTTCTCAACTCCTACAACCGAGATGTCTTGACCAAGATGTTGGAGGATAGCCACTTGACCTATACTAGCCTTTTTACCGCTAAGCCCCACATCTTTGTCAGCAAGACCAATCCCTTGGCTGGCCGTGATAAGGTGAGCCTCGAAGATTTGGAAGATTTCCCTTATCTAAGCTATGACCAAGGGATTCACAACTCCTTCTACTTCTCAGAGGAAATCATGTCAACCGAGCACCACAAAAAATCCATCATCGTCTCTGACCGCGCAACGCTCTTTAATCTCTTGATTGGCCTAGATGGCTACACCATCGCAACAGGTATCCTGAACAGCAACCTCAACGGCGATAACATTGTCTCCATCCCTTTAGATTTGGATGATCCGATTGAGCTGATCTATATCAAACACCAGAAGGCCAATTTATCTAAAATGGGAGAGCGTTTCATTGACTACTTGCTTGAAGAAGTCAAATTCAACTGATATTGGTTGATCGAGACCTAAGAGTGTGAACGCGCCTTGCCCTAGCTCCTTACTTCTTCAGTGTCCCTGTCTTATCAGATTCTCCTTTATTTTGAGAGCCAAGTCACTCAAAAAGAGGCTGGGCAAAAACTAGTTTCAGAATAGACAAAAACGAGCATTTCCGCAGTTGGAGATGCTCGTTTTCCCATGTCATGGTTTATAATTATAAT